>NZ_JBHFNP010000254.1:0-2727 GCF_041929235.1 Microseira sp. BLCC-F43 | reverse complement strand
GTTACAGGTACAATGCAGGGGCACGGCGTGTAATAAGGTTTGATTTGTACCAAAGATGGCAGAATGCCGTGCCCCGACAAGGATCGATGAATCGGGTTACAGGTACAATGCAGGGGCACGGCGTAGAATAACGTTTGGTATAAACCAAAGATGGCAGAATGCCGTGCCCCGACAACCATCAATGAATGTAGGGGCACGGCGTAGAATAACGTTTGGTATAAACCAAAGATGGCAGAATGCCGTGCCCCGACAAGGATAAATGAATGTAGGGGCACGGCCTGGAATAACGTTTGGTATAAACCAAAGATGGCAGAATGCCGTGCCCCTACCGCGATTTGATGTCAGCGATCGCGCCCTTGGTCATTGCCGCAATTGCCTTATCCGTCGCCTTGGGCAAATGATAGTACTTCCCACCGGCGGTTTTAGCCAATTCCTTGGCAAACCCAGTGGAAATAAACTTACTTTCGGTATCGATAACTAACAGATCGATTCGCAATCCGCGAATTCTAGCGGCAATTTCCAACAATTCGGTTTTAATGTCCGGTTTTTCGCCTTCTGGCAAAGGTTCGCCCAGCGATCGCGCCAGGGGAATATTCCCCCGTCCATCGGTAATCGCTACTATTACTACTTGACCGATATCTCCCGACATTTGAGCATTCATTCCCACCCTTACTGCTTGGGTTAAACCATGCGCCAAAGGTGAACCGCCGCCGCAAGGTAATCTTTCCAAACGCTTTTTAGCTAAAGCAATCGAACGAGTCGGCGGTAATAAAACTTCTGCTTGTTCTCCCCGGAAAGGAACCAGCGCAATTTGGTCGCGGTTTTGATACGCTTCGGTCAGCAGTTGCATCACCGCACCTTTAGCAGATTGCATCCGGTTTAACGCCATCGAACCCGAAGCATCTACCACAAAGATTACCAATGCCCCCGCTTTGCGGACTAACCGCTTCGAGCGAATATCCCCTTGTTCTACAATTACTTTGCGGTTGGGTTGACGCTCGCGCCGCGATTTCTGATAAGGTGCAGCTGCCCTCAAAGTCGCATCAACGGCAATTCGCCGTACCTTACCTTTGGGTAACATCGGCTTGACATAGCGCCCTCGGTCATCTGAGAAAATTAAACTGCGACTTCCCGACTTGCCGTGGCGCTGCGCCATTTGGGCAAAATAGAGGACGCTATCGTCGAGAATCACGCCTTCTGGGTCAAAAATAAACTCTTCTGGAATATCAGTTGTTTCTGGTTCCGGTTTATCTTCGTTATCTTCTTCTTCCTTATCTTCTTCTTCTTCTTGTTCTTGTTCGGATTGGTCTTGAGGCGGCGGGGGTGGGGGTGGCGGAGGTTGTTGTTCTTCCGGCGGCGTTTGTACCACTGTGGCGCGGGGTACAATCACTAACTCGACGGCACGACGCAAATCATCTGAAGTAACGTTTGTGCGTCCATCCAACGCCGCCGCAGCTTTAGCAACGCGCACGGCGAATAATTCGGCGCGATGTCCTTGCACTCTGGCGCGCACAGCTTCGTTGACTAGATAGGCAATTTGGTCGTGGGTAATTTGGACATCTTTCAACCATTCCCGCGCCAGGATAATCTGAGTTTTGAGATTATCGATATCTTCGCTGTACTGGGCGAGAAAAGTTTGGGGAGAAGTGGAGTAAGCGATTGCTTCATCCACCGCTTGCACTCGTTCGTCCAATCCTAAAACGGCATCAGCGGAGAGAGCGATCGCAATTCGATCCAGCAAATGTTCCCTTAACGGACCTTCTTCCGGATTATAAGTCGCAATAAACAGCGCTTTGCAAGGATGAGCGAAACTGATTCCTTCCCGCTCGATCAAATTGCGTCCTTCCGATAATACACTCAACAGTTGGTTAGCAATTTGATCGTCTAATAAATTAATTTCATCGACATATAAAACCCCCCGATTTGCCGAAGCTAGCAAACCCGGTTGAAACACAGGTTCTCCTCGTTTCACCGATTCTTCCACATCCACCGAACCCAAAAGTCGGTCTTCGGTTACTCCCAAGGGAATTTGTACAAAAGGTGCCGGAATAATTTCTGTCACAAGATGAGACTGACTATTCCCCGCGTCTCCGGGTCCTTGCGTCTCCCCGTCATCTTCCTTCCCCGCGTCTCCCCTTCCCCGCATCTCCGGGTCCGCTTCATCATTGTACGGGGATCCTTTGACAACTTCAATCGGCGGTAACACGGCGTGGAGGGCGCGCGCCATCACGGATTTAGCCGTGCCGCGACGACCTGCGATCGCTACCCCTCCCAATCCCGGATCTACTGCTGCTAACAGCAGGGCTAATTTTATCGCTGCTTGACCGACAACGGCAGTCAGTGGAAAGGCAATCGTTACAGATGGGTTAGTCAGGGCAGGCATGGTATGCGATCGTTACTCTTGTCGGTTTTCAGCATATCAATTCACGAATGCTTTTTTTGAATTAATCTCTTCCCTATAGGGGAAAGCTTTTATTTTACACCTAAATAATCCGGGACTCTGGTAGCCCCGTCTTTTTAAAGCGGGGCGGAAAGAGGACACGAGCGAATTTATTCGCCATCTTTGATTGACTTGTGCTGCGATCGTCTGATAATCTCTTGTCAGAAACGCCAGAGAAACCGGGTTTGGACACTCCTGTGCCACAAACATACTTGATAACGCACGGTTGAAAGTACTGGCGTGAGTCAAGAAAGCCTAACCAGGACAAGCTTTTATGTTGGGTGTTG
>NZ_JBHFNP010000253.1:0-1271 GCF_041929235.1 Microseira sp. BLCC-F43 | reverse complement strand
CTAGTATAAAACGCCGTAGTGGGAATCTGACTATAGTTGGAACTATAGATAACAGTACCACGAAGGAAATCTTGCATACCCTTAATCGGGCTTCAAGAAGCCCTCACCATACCTGTTAAGGTTGGTGAGGGAGTATGTCACTTGTTTAACGGCTCGATAGTGAGGCGTATCGTTGTTGCCAAAAGGCTTCGAGGCGAGACAGCGCCTCTAGTGTATATCTTTGCGCTTCATGCAAAATCGACTCCCAAAGGGCGTCAAGGGCACACAAGTTGGGACAGTAACGAATCATAAGCTGCTACGCACCTAATTTGAGAGTCAAATTTTCCCTTCTTCTTGTGGGGTGGGACCTATTGCCCGCCTCTTTATTCGATTTAAATGCGTAGCAGCTGATGATGTCCGCCTAATTACCCTGAATAAAAATCTCGACCCGTCACCGTGTCACCCCCTCAGAGGAGAGCGCTAAATAGATGGGTGATTAACCGGACATAATATCAGAGTGCGACTTGCGGCAATCCATTGTTCCAATTGGCGATCGCTGACAAAGTAACCGCCCATGCCTTCGATATGCACTCAGAGGACCTTGTGCCATTTTTCCCAGTTGAGGATGCGCTCTTGGGGAATTTTCAGGTGTTGGGCGATTTGCCCCAGGGTGATGACGAAGGTTCTGGGATTAATGCTGTGGCGTAATGGTTTCCGGACTTTGGGTTTGCCTCTGCAATCGTTTATTATTGTCAGAGCCAAATCTTATTTAGACATAGATCTTGTGAATCCAACTCTTTGAGCAACCAATTCCAAATGTTTGCAAGTAGCTCTAGTTGGCACATAGAGACCCTTTTCCCAATTGCTGACGGTTTTCTGACCCACGCCGAGTCTTTCTGCAAACTCTGCCTGCGTCAGACCCATATGGCGACGCAGTGCCTTGATTAGTTCGCTATTCCACAACTCGGTGTCACCTACACGCGGAACTTTAACTTTACTAGGAGGTTGGCGAAATATAACGCGCTGCTGCTCAAAATCAACATCTTCAACGCGATATCCAGCTGCCATCCCAGCGGAAGCTTGCCATGCGCCAAGGCGACGATTGCTCCACCATGCCCTTTGGCTGCGTACTGAATTGGGCAAGGTGTCGTTCATAAGACCTCGCGGTATGCGGGAAACTCAGTCACTCTAGTGCTGGTCGGTGTGCGACACGAGTGGTTTTAACCACCGTGGTCTTTGTGTTAAAATTAAATTGTAAGTAGGAATAACTATCTACGTGTTGAAGCATCCTA
>NZ_JBHFNP010000252.1:0-2683 GCF_041929235.1 Microseira sp. BLCC-F43 | reverse complement strand
GTGATTTCCTACATGCCGGTCACAATATGAGTGGTTATTTTGATGATAATTTCTTTGGGGGAGTTGCTCTGGACGATTGGGCGCTAGAACTAGAAAATTACTGTGTTGTCTTAGGGAATATCAAGCAAGATTCTCCTCTGGGTTACCTGAAGATGAAACAACAGATGCTGCACAACTGGAGGGAAATTGTCGAGCGACCGGATTTATTAAGCGGCACTGCTTACAATGAAAACTTGATGATTCCTAAGCACCATCAGGATAATGAGCTGAATGCCCTCGCTTTTGCTTATATCTACAAACTGATGCTTGCCTATGTCTTTAGCAACTACACCAATGCCCTAGAGTACATTGCCCAAGCTAATCTCTATATCATGGGAGTGGCAGGATTAATTCATACTCCGGTTTTCCATTTCTATGCTGGGTTAACCTACTTGGCACTAATTAACCCATCACCTTTGTTTCTTTCAGAGAAACAAAGGTGATGCCCCGAAATTGAGCAAGCTAATACTCTCGCTCTGGTGGAAACTCATCAAACTACTCTGGCTAAGTGGGCGCACCATGCCCCGATGAATTACCAACATAAAGTTGACTTATTAGAGGCAGAAAAATGCCGAGTTTTAGGCAAGAATTATGAAGCAGGCGATTGGTACGATCGCGCAATCTCGGCAGCCAAAGCCAACGGCTACATCCAAGAAGAAGCCTTAGCCAACGAACTCGCCGCCAAATTCTACCTTGACTGGGGCAAAGAAAAAGTCGCCGCCGGCTATATGCTTGAAGCCTACTATTGTTATGCCAAATGGGGCAGCTATGCCAAAACCGACGATTTAGAACGCCGTTATCCTCACTTGCTGCGTCCCATTTTACAACAGGCAGCGCAACGCTTGACTGTTTTAGAAACCCTCGCCTGTATTGCAACTCCCGCCTATTCTATTCACTCTACTCGCAGTCACAGTTCCTCTAGTAGCAGCCTCAACAACACCCTGGATTTTGCCACTTTGCTGCAAGTTTCCCAGGCACTTTCTAGCACGATTCAACTCGATGAGTTGCTGCAAACTTTGACCCAGACTATGCTAGAAAATTCTGGAGCCGACAAATGTGCCTTGATGCTGTGTCAAGACGAGCAATGGCAGGTACGAGTCATTTCTGATTTAACTCAAACCACCTTACAAGAAGTCCCGTTAGAAAACAATCCCAACGTTCCCGTTCAGTTGATTCAGTATGTCAAAAACACCTTATAAACCTTGGTTATTGACAATCTCAAAACTGATTTACCCGGTGTCATTGGCGACTATCTGAATCATCATCGGCCCAAGAGTGTGTTATGTTTTCCCTTGGTCGATCGAGGCAATTTAGCGGGGATTTTGTACTTAGAAAATCCCTCGACCAATGGTGTATTTAGCCGCGAGCGCCTGCTCGTTCTCAATTTCCTCTCTAGCCAAGGGGCAATTGCTTTAGAAAATGCCCGTCTCTATCATCAAGTTCAGCAAACTTTAGCAGAACTCCAGCAAGCCCAATTACAACTCGTACAAAGTGAAAAAATGTCAGCACTGGGAAATCTGGTAGCGGGTGTGGCTCATGAAATTAACAATCCCATTGGCTGCATTGTGGGTAATATTGGTGCTACCCAAGATTATATTAATGACCTCTTAAACCCGATCGATCTCTATGGCAAGAAATTCCCCGAAGCGGGTGCAGAAATCGAAGATGAACTCGAAGCGATCGACCTCGATTACCTGCGCCAAGATTTGCCGAAGTTAATCAAAGCGATGAAAGATGGGGGAGAGCGCATTAAATCTATCAGTAAAAGTCTCCGCACTTTCTCCCGCGCTGATAGCGATGCCAAGCAAACTTTCAATATCCACGAAGGGATTGATAGCACTCTGCTGATTTTGCGCCATCGCCTCAAAGCCAACAACCAGCGTCCAGAGATTCAAGTTGTGGCTGAATACGGAAATATTCCATAAATTCAATGTTTTCCCGGACAACTCAACCAGGTATTTATGAATATTCTGGCAAATGCGATCGATGCCTTGGATGAATCGAATCAGCAACGCAGTGTTGCTGAGATTCGAGCCAATCCCAATCGCATTACCATTCGGACAAGTGTAGAGAACAAACAAGTCAAAATTGCGATCGCCGATAACGGAAAAGGAATGTCACAAGAGGTCAAAGCTCGGATTTTTGACCATCTATTTACCACCAAAGCTGTGGGGAAAGGAACGGGATTAGGATTGGCGATATGCCTCCGGCACGCTACGCGAACGCTCGGCAAATTATCGTGGAAAAACATGGGGGGGCGATTGATGTCACGTCTGTTATCGGCAAAGGAACTGAGTTGGTGTTGACTTTACCGATTTGTTAGCGCCACTGGCCTTTAGGGCATATTAATCTTGATATTATGTCCAATGAGGTCACGACCGATGAACACCAGCTTCAATACAACCGTTGCTCTACCTGGCTATCATCTACTGGAGCTACTATATTGTGGCAGTAGAACCGTTGTCTACCGGGGTATTCGATTGGTGGATCGGCAGCCAGTCGCCCTCAAACTGCTGCAACAAGAATATCCTACCTTCCACGAGCTGTTACAGTTTCGCAATCAATACACAATCGCCAAAAACCTCGACATTCCTGGAATTATTCGTCCCTACAGTTTAGAACCGTATCGCAACAGCTACGTGCT
>NZ_JBHFNP010000251.1:0-42689 GCF_041929235.1 Microseira sp. BLCC-F43 | reverse complement strand
TATGAGTAAGGGAATAACTATGAAAGCTTTTAGCGATAAAAACGCCACAGGGCAACCAACTGGAGATGCTCGGATAAAAAAACCCCTACTTCGACGCGGTGCTTCTGGTCCAGCGGTTATAGAACTACAAAAACTCTTACTGGGTTTTGCAGCCGTACTTCATACGGTTTTTTTGTTGTTGCGCCACACTAATGGTTCCCGCTACACAAACAAAGCCGAGTGGCTCTACCTCAATCATTTGCAATCTGCTATATCATTTCCCATCTCTGGCGGCGCTCAGTTGTGTTTCTTCTACGGTGCTGAGTCTAGTTTTACTCACTACTCCCATTGCTGTTTTAGCCCACGCCGGACATGGAGATGAGTTTCATAGCGGTAGCGAAGCAACTCAGGTATCTGAGGCAATTCAGGTAGATACTGAAACCGCCAAAAGACTGGGGATTAAAGTTGAGCCAGTCACTCGTCAGCAACTGGCAATTGGGATTAAAACTACCGGGCAAATTGAAACTCTCCCCAGTCAAAAAGTTGAAGTTACTGCACCGATTCCAGGGAAAGTTGTTGATTTATTGGTAGAACCGGGTGCTAATGTAAAAGCGGGTCAAACCATTGCGGTTATCGCTGCACCCGAGTTGGTGGAATTGCGGGTTAATTCCGAGGAGAAAAGGGCAGAAGCTCGCGCAGCTTTACAACAAGCACAAACCAACTTAAAACTCGCTCAAGAAAACTACGGGCGTCAGCAAACAATCGCCGCGTCGGAAATAGCGCAAGCGAGAATTCAACTCGCAGTCGCTCAAAAACAATATGACCGAGAGCGAGAGCTAGTAAATCAAAAAGCTGTTTTAAAAGTTGCCCAAGAAAACTATCAGCGTCAGTTGCAGATTTCGGAAGCAGAAATCGCCAGAGCGAGAACAGAATTAGCTGTGGCTCAGGAACAGTACGATCGAGATCGAGAATTAGTGGCACAAGGAGCGTTACCGCGCAGGCAAATGCTGGAATCTGGGGCGCATTTAGCAGCAGCGAAAGCATCTCTTGCTAAGGCAGTCGGACGCCCAGAAGTTATCCAAGCTGAAACTGAAGTCAAACGCGCTGAAGTAGATTTACCTTGGCGGGATTTGCGGGAATCAGAAAGTAAATTGGCAGAAGCAAAAGCTTTATTAACAAAAGCGCTGAGTCGGCGAGAAGTTTTAGAAGCAGAAGCGGAATTAAAACGCGCTACCTCTGCGGTTGAAGTGGCAAAATCTCGGCTCAATTTAAGTAACGAGATTTATCAAACTCGGCTGCAACAATTAGGAACCCGCGCCAATAATAAAGGAATGGTAACCGTAACGGCTCCCATTTATGGCAAAGTTGCCGCTCGAGAAGTGACTTTGGGTCAATCATTTCAAGATGCAGGGGGCAAGTTAATGACAATTGTCAATGACAGTCGGGTTTTTGCCACTGCGAATATTTATGAAAAAGATTTAGGCAAAGTTAACCCGGGTCAAAAAGTAAGCGTGAAGGTTGGTAGTTTTCCCAATCAAACATTTAGCGGAAAAATAACTGTTATTGGTTCGGTTGTAGAAGGCGAAACACGAGTCGTGCCGGTAAAAGCAGAAGTGGAAAACTATAGCAACGTACTAAAACCGGGGATGTTTGCCGAATTAGAAGTTTTGACGGATAAGACAAGTGCAATTTTGGCGATTCCTAGCTCAGCAATTATTGATGGGAATGGCAAAAAAATTGTTTATCTTCAAAATGGCAATGCTTATCAACCAGTTGAATTAAATTTGGGTCAAACTTCCGGGGATATGGTTGAAGTTAAAACTGGGTTATTTGAGGGAGATTTAATTGTTACCCAGCGTGGGATTCAACTTTATGCCCAATCGTTGCGCGGTGGTAGTAAAGCAGGAGAGAAGGGGAGCAAGGGAGCAGGGGAGAAAAAAGTTAATTTTTCCCTGCAAAATGGTCTACCTTGGTGGTCTTTTATACCAATTGGGGGAGCGATCGCATCTGCCACATTTTGGGCGGGTACTGTTTGGGCGCATCGTAAAATTAAGCCAAATCCGGTGGCGATCGCTTATATTGAATCGGACATTCCTAGCTATCAAATACCCAATTCTAAACATCCAACTTTGTCTCGTTCAAGTGTAGGAGGCGAACATCAAGAACCTCACCAACCTAACTAATTTCAGATGGCAAATTGCCGATTTGAGATTTTTTAAATCTCAAATCTTAAATCTTAAATCTCAAATCTTAAATTCCCATGCTTAGTGCCATTATTAAGTGGGCGATTGCGCGTCGCTGGCTAGTTATATTCGCTACCATTATCCTGACGATTTGGATATTTCGCACGATTATCCAAATGCCCCTAGATGTGTTTCCCAGCTTTGCACCTCCCCAAGTAGAAATTCAAACCGAATCCCCTGGACTCGCTCCCGAAGAAGTCGAATCTTTGGTGACTTTACCGATAGAAAGTTCGATAAACGGCACTCCTGGAGTAACAGCAGTCCGCTCTTCCAGTGCATCGGGAATTTCTGTTGTCAAAGTTATCTTTAACTGGGGAACCGATATTTATCAAGCTCGTCAGTTAGTAACCGAAAGATTGCAACAAGCTCAAACTAAACTTCCAGAAGGCGTAGAAACCCCGCAAATTTCCCCCACCAGTTCGCCAATTGGAACCGTATTACAATACGCTTTCACATCAGAAAGTACTTCTTTAATGGAAGTGCGGCGCATTGTTGATTGGCAAGTTACAAACCGCATCTTAGCCGTTCCTGGCGTGAGTCAAGTTGTAGCCTATGGCGGCGATGTTCGTCAGTATCAAGTATTAGTAGATCCGGAAAAATTGCAAGCTTTTAATATCACCTTAGAAGATGTTGTAGAAGCAGCAAAAGCGGCAAATGTCAATGCTCCAGGTGGATATTTAATAACTCCAGATCGAGAAAAGTTAATTCGGGGAATTGGGCGGATTGAATCGATCGAAGAATTGCAACGATCGGTTATTACTGCGCGCAATGGCACGCCTGTAAAAATATCCGATGTTGCTGATGTCCAAATTGGTGGCGCGATTAAACGCGGGGATGGAAGTTTTAACGGTCAAAAAGCTGTTATTGTGATGATTAATAAACAGCCTTCTGCTGACACTCCCACCGTTACCCGCGCCATCGAAGCGGCAATGGAAGAAGTGAAAGCAGGTTTACCTAAAGATATTAAAGTAACTCCAACTTTCCGGCAAGAAAACTATATCGACTCTTCGATTGAAAATGTTAGAGAAGCTTTATTTGAAGGCAGCATTATCGTTGCAATTATTTTAATTCCGTTTTTAATGAATTGGCGCAACTTGGCGATTTGTTTAACCGCGCTGCCTTTATCTTTACTCGTCGGCGTTATATTACTTAATTGGGTAGGACAAGGATTAAATACGATGACATTGGGAGGATTAGCTGTCGCCATTGGTTCAGCGGTTGACGATGCGATTGTTGATGCTGAAAATGTCTATCGATGTTTGCGAGAAAATAAATATTCTAAGCATCCGCGTCCGGTTTTAGATGTGGTATTTGATGGTTGCCAAGAAGTGCGAGATTCGGTATTTGGAGCGACAATTATTACTATTGTTGTCTTTTCTCCAGTGTTTGCTTTAACTGGCGTAGAAGGAAGTATTTTTATCCCAATGGGATTGGGATATATGGCGGCAGTAATCGCTTCTAGCATCACGGCATTGACGGTAACTCCAGCTTTATGTGCGATTTTATTACCCCACGGTCACTTGCCAGCAAAAGAACCTTGGGTAGCAAGATTTTTTAAGCGGCTTTATTATCCTTTATTAAAGTTTTCCATGCGCTGGTCTGGAATTATTTTAGTTGTAGCTGCTGCGAGTTTAGTAGCAGCAACTGTCATGGTTCCTGCGTTTGGCAGAGTGTTTTTACCAGAGTTTCAGGAGCAAACTTTAGTTAATACTTTAATGCTTTATCCGGGGGTATCTTTAGAAGCAACAAATGCAGCAGGTGAAGCAATACAAGCGGCGCTGAAAGATGACCCTAGATTTCCTTACGTGCAGTTGCGATCTGGACGCGCGCCTGGAGATGGAGATGCAGCGGGAGTGAATGCGGCACATTTGGATATTGAGTTAAGTGAAAGCGGGATGAAAGATAGGGAAAAAACTATTGAAAAGCTGCGGGAGGAATTTAATAAATTACCAGGAGTTGCACCGAATATTGGCGGTTTTATCTCGCACCGGATGGATGAGGTATTATCTGGAGTACGGAGTGCGATTGCTATCAAAATCTTTGGTGCTGAATTAGACCAACTTCGCACCTTGGGAAGTCAAGTTAATCAAGTCATGAAAACCGTTGATGGCATTGTCGATTTACAACTCGAACCTCAAGTTCCTGTCGAACAAATCCAAATTAAGTTTAACCGATTGGCGGCTTCTCGATACGGTTTAACCGTTGGGAAATTATCCGAAATTATCGAAACGGCACTCAACGGACGAGTAGTATCTCAAGTGTTGGAAAAACAGCAAACTTTCGATTTAATTGTCTGGTTAAAACCCGATGCGCGTCAAAACTTAGATGCCATTCGCAATTTATTAGTTGATACTCATAACGGAAATAAAATTCCTTTAGCACAAGTTGCGACGATTGACAACAGTACAGGCCCCAATACGATTAATCGAGAAAATGTTTCCCGTTTGATTGTGGTTTCGGCGAATGCTAGCGGTAGAGATTTGCGCTCTATTGTGAATGAAATTCGAGATAAGGTAAAGCAGCAAGTGGAAATTCCTGCTGGGTACTATATCGAGTATGCGGGGCAATTTGAGGCGCAAGAACGGGCGACTCAGAATATCTTGATTTATAGCGCGATCGCATGTGTCGCGATTACGGTAATTATGTACCTTTCTGTTAAATCGATTCCCTCAACTGCAACGATTATGATTAACTTACCTCTGGCATTAGTTGGGGGAGTTATCGCAGTAGCTTTGACGGGAAAAATTATTTCGATTGCTTCCTTAGTTGGCTTTGTTACTTTGTTTGGCGTCGCCACTCGAAACGGGTTGTTATTGGTAGATAATTACAACACAAAATTGGCCGAAGGAATGCCGTTTAAAGATGTCATTATTAAAGGTTCGATGGAAAGATTGAACGCTATTTTGATGACTGCTTTTACTTCAGCTTTGGGTTTAGCACCCTTAGTAGTAGAAAGTGGCGCCGGGAAGGAAATATTGCAACCGCTATCGGTTGTTGTGTTGGGAGGTTTGTTTACTTCTACGGCTTTAACATTGCTGGTTTTACCGGCATTGTATGCCAAGTTTGGCAAGTTTTTAGTGCCAAAGCGGGTGACTGCTGAACCTGTCATGGAAAGCGTTGAATTATACGTCGCGCCCAGCAATTAGCCGCCAGAGAATAAATTTTCTGGCTGATAGGGGAAGTTTTCTCAAGAGGACTATAAAACAAAGTGCGATTTTCAATAGATACAAGGAGAAAAAATCATGCGATCGCTCAAATCAAACTTGCTCGTTATCGGTGTCCTATTCTTATCAGCTTGTAGTAGCAACACCCCCACCACAACTTCAACTAACACCCCAGCAGCAACTAAGACAGAAACTGCTACAAAATCAGAACATTCCAAACCTAAAAAAGGCGGTCAAGTAGTTGAAACAGGTGCTTACCATTTAGAGTTTGTGCCTGAAAAAGAAGACAGTGGTACGCACCTAGATTTTTATTTACTAAAAGGCGAAGCTCACGAAACAGTTCCTAATGCTAAAGTAACAGCTCAAGTTCAATTGCCAGATGGAACGCAGAAAAATTTAGATATGAAATACGATGCAGAGGGCAAACATTACGCAGTTTTACTTCCAGAAAAAGCAGCCGGTCAATATCAGGTTAAAATCCTGGCGGATATTGCCGGAGAAAAAGTTAACGGTCGTTTTTATTTCAATAAGTAAAGTGGGGCAATTATGAATAAGAAATTGGCGATTTACGGTATTATTGGCTTACTGGCAGGTAGCGCCGTTACCGCAGTAGCGATCGCCCTTAGCCCAAAAATGCAACCCAAACAGGAAACTCATCATTCCCAGGAACATCACATGGGAATGGGAGAAAATAGTCACAACCACCACCATCGCGAACAAGGGCAAATAATCGAAAGTTACCAGGCTAAACTTACCGTTCCAAAAGCAATTGCTGCAAATCAAAATGTGACGTTGGGGATTGATATTCAAGACAATAGCGGGAATGGGATCTCTAAATTTGACACCTTTCAAGAAAAGCTGATGCACCTAATAGTCGTCAGCGATGATTTGCAAGTTTTCGCTCACCTTCATCCCACTTACAAAAACAACGGACATTTTGAAGTCGATGCTAAGTTTCCCCAACCAGGAAATTACACTCTTTTCAGCGACTATAAACCCTCTGGACAATCCGAACAAATTTCGCTTCTAAAAGCACAAGTCCCTGGAAACAGTCCAGCCACACCCATTATTAACTTTAATCGCCGCCAAATTTTTGGGGATACTAAAGTCAATTTTTTCCTTTCTCAACCGCAACCTAAAGTGGGTAAAGAAGTCACTCTAATATTTAACTTACAACAGACTTCCAACAACCAATCCATTGCAGATTTACAACCTTACTTGGGTGAAAAAGGACATTTAGTTATCATCAAACAGTCATCGCCATTGACTAAAGCCGATTATATTCACGCCCATGCTGTAAAAGATAGTCCTTCCCATCAAGTGCAGTTTATCACCAGATTTCCTCGCGCGGGGATATATAAACTCTGGGGACAATTCAACCGCAATGACAAAATTATCACCGCTGATTTTTGGGTAAATGTTGTTGAGTAGCAATTGTCTAACCTCGCCAGGACTTACGCCAAGTTTCTATATGTAGGGTGCGTTAGCGAAGCGCGTAACGCACCGATTTGATCCACCATATTTAGTGTCGTTGCGTAAGTCCTGCTCGCTCAGAGACCGGGTTTCTATCAAAATTTACACAGAAACCCGATTTCTAAAATCTAAAATCCAAAATCTAAAATCTAAAATCCTATTATGCGAGTGCTGCTAGTTGAAGATGAACCCGATTTAGGAAAAGCGATTAAGCGAACTTTGGAACGGGAAAAATATATCGTTGATTGGGTAAGTGATGGAAATGAAGCTTGGGAGTTTCTAGAAAACCAGTGGACGCAGTATACAGTTGCTATTTTCGATTGGTTATTGCCAGGAATATCCGGATTAGAATTATTGCGTAGATTGCGAGCCAAAAATAATCCGCTACCCGTATTGATGCTAACTGCAAAAGACCGAATGGAAGATAAAGTAACCGGACTGGATGCAGGTGCAGATGATTATTTAGTCAAGCCTTTTGGCATGGCAGAATTGCTGGCGAGATTGAGGGCATTGCAGCGGCGATCGCCTCAAATTCAACCCCCACAATTACAGGTAGGTAACCTGACTCTAGACTACGGCACTCGCACGGTTTATTTTGATCGTAAAAATGGCGAAAAAGAAGATATTTCATTAACTACTAAAGAATTCCAGTTGCTAGAATATTTAATGAAACATCCTAATCAAATTATCACCAGCGACCAAATTAGAAATCAAATTTGGTCAGCGAGTTCAGATACTTTTAGTAATGTAGTAGCCGCTCAAATGCGTCTGTTACGCCGCAAATTAGAACCGATTGGCTGTGCCAATATAATTGAAACAGTGCATGGTGTCGGCTATCGTTTAAATTCGGTAATGGGTAATTGGTAATAGGTAATAGAAAAAACCAATGACCAATTAGCAATTAGCAATTAGCAATTAGCCAAATAATATGAATCAAAATAAGCTATTTAATCAAACTCGGTGGCGATTGGCTTTCTCCTATGCTGGGGTGATGGGTTTGATTTTAAGCTTGTTGGGGTTTGGGGTTTATCACGCGATCGCCCACGCCCATTGGGTAGCTATAGACAATGAATTAAAATCAGTCGCGGGGACGCTACACGACAGTTTGGAACTAAAATTAAAACAACCAGGACGCTTAGAACCAACAGTCAACGAACTGTTACCAAATCTCTGTATAGTTGGGGTTAGCTGCGTTAAATCACCATCCAATTCTTCCCGCCATACCCTCAGCGCAATTAACCAAGGACACTACTATATTCGATTATTTGATATATCGGGACGATTGATGGCGATCGCCGGCGCTTATCCAGAAGGAATACCCCAAAAATTTAACCCAGAAACTTGGCAAACTCTCACCGATAGCCAAGGCAACATCTATCACCAAATTTCTGTTTCTCTGCACACTAAAACTTCCCAAGATTGGGGTTACTTCCAAGTCGGGCGCAGTCTCAAAGACTTTGAAGATTATCTCAATATCGTAAAATGGTCTTTAAAACTTGGCTTGCCAATCTCTTTAATTTTGGTAGGTGTTGCTAGTTGGTGGTTAGCTGGTTTAGCGATGCAACCAATTTACAAATCTTACCGACAAATCGAACAATTTACCGCCGATGCTGCTCACGAATTGCGAACGCCTTTAGCAGCAACTCAGGCAACTGTAGAATCGGCATTAATGCATAAGGTAGATGAACAAGAAGCGCGGGAAATACTAGAAACAATCGAACGCCAAAATAAACGCCTGACCCAGTTAGTCGCCGATTTATTGTTGCTATCGCGGATGGATAAACAATCTGCCTCCGCGCGACGCCAAATCTGTTGTTTGAACGATTTGGTAAGCGATTTAATCGAAGAATTAGCAGCATTAGCTATCCCACACCAAATCGACCTCAAATCCAACATCCGGTTATCAACGCCACTCAAGGTTTTAGGCAATGCCGATCAGCTTTATCGTTTGGTTGCCAATCTAATCGTAAATGCCATTCAATATACCCCATCAGGTGGAAAAGTTATCGTGATTTTAGAGCGCAGCGAACGCGAGGCAATTATTCAAGTTCAAGACACAGGAATTGGCATCCCCATTGCAGATCAAAAACGAATTTTCGATCGGTTTTATCGCGTCAATAGCGATCGATCTCGCCACACCGGCGGCGCGGGATTGGGATTAGCGATCGCAAAAGCGATCGTTGAATCGCATAAAGGTAGCATCCAAGTGCAAAGTGAATTAGGCAAAGGTAGCACATTCACAATTCGATTGCCTTGTGTTTCTCCTACTAACCCAAGTTGCTAATTGCTAATTGCTAATTGCTGCTAATTGGGAGATGTGAAGATCGCAACACTAATATCCTGACATTAGCCATTAGCCATTAGCTATTACCATTTCTTCAAACAATTCCCTTTCGCAGCGCTACAACAGCAGCTTGCACTCGGTCATCCACCGATAATTTATTCATAATCCCCCGCACGTGGGTTTTAACTGTATTGGTACTCAAATAAAGTTCAGCAGCAATTTCCGGATTACTTTTGCCTTCTACCATGAGTTTTAAAACTTCTAATTCCCGCTGGGATAATTGACCGATATTATCACTAGCTGCGGGTGGTTTTAAATGTTCAATTACTCGCCGCGCAATTTGCGGATCGAGGTAGGTAGCGCCTTCAATTGCAGCGGAGATCGCATTCAACAACCGATCTATACTCGCACCTTTCACACAATAAGCATCCGCACCGCTAGAAAGCGCCGCAATAATTTCCGTTTCCGCCGTGTGGGAAGTTAGCATTACTACTCGCACATCCGGAAGCGCTGCCTTAATTTCCTGGGTCGCCGCTATTCCATCTTGGCGCGGCAAACCAATATCCATCACCACCACATCTGGTTTGAGTCTCAACGCCGCTTGTACACCCAAATAACCATCTTCCGCTTGTCCGACAAGGGTGTATTGGGGTTGCGCGCTTAACGACTGTTCTAACCCCAATTGCATCATTGGATCGTCTTCCACGATTAAAATCCGAATTGATTTTGACTCGGTTTCGGGTGCCATAAGTTGCGATCGCAGATAGCTTGGCTTGCATCCAGTATAGGCAAACGCGCGATCGCCTGGGATAGTTTATCGCTCCAGCGTCAAATTCCATATCATATTACTGTTTCAATGTCAATATCTTTAGTCGCCTACCACTGTTGATAGATGACAAAAACCTTGTTTTAGCTATCTTTCGACTTTTGATAGAAAGTCCTATCATAAATAACGGTATTATGAGCTGGTGAGCTTGTGCATGAGTTCGCCAGCGAAAAGCTTTTAGAGAGGATCGAACACAATGGCATTTACACTTCCCGATTTACCCTACGCCACCGACGCCTTAGAACCCTACATGTCGGCGAATACCTTTTCATTCCACCACGCCAAGCACCACGCGGCTTACGTGACCAATCTCAACAACTTGATCAAGGATACGGAACTCGCCGATAAGTCCTTGGAAGAAATTGTCACCACCAGCTTCAAAGATCCAGCCAAAGCAGGCATATTTAACAACGCGGCGCAAGTCTGGAACCACACCTTCTTCTGGAACTCGATGAAACCGGGTGGCGGTGGCGCTCCTACAGGTGCGATCGCTGATAAAATTAACGCCGACTTCGGCAGCTACGACAAATTCAAAGAAGCCTTCAAAACCGCTGCTGCTACTCAATTTGGTAGCGGTTGGGCTTGGTTGGTATTAGAAAATGGCACCCTCAAAGTCACCAAAACCCCCAACGCCGAAAACCCAGTGGTTCACGGACAAACCCCCCTGCTGACTTTGGATGTTTGGGAACACGCCTACTATCTGGACTACCAGAACAAGCGCCCAGACTTCATCGCCACCTACCTCGACAACTTGGTTAACTGGGACTTCGCCAACCAAAATATGGCAGCTGCGTAAGTAGCTTTCCATCCCGTTTGTGCTAGTAGCACGGCGTCAGTAAGTTTTGTCGCCAGCACAAAGTTCTTCCTAACTCAACAGAAACCGGGTTTCTTTAAGAAACCCGGTTTCTTGTCTAATTGTGTAACAATTTGTAAAAAAGCTGAGAAACATGCGATCGTGAATAGCAAACAACTTGCACAATACCTAGAAGCGACCGACAGCATTCACAAGCCTTGGCTGTTGGTGCAACTCCGTCTGAAGAAACTGCAAGAACGTCGCGCCACCCTTTCCCCTGAAGAATATGCCAACGAGTTAGCCGACATTCACCAAGATTTGATGAGCTTAGGTGAATGGTGGATTGGCATCGAAGATGAAGTATTTGGTTCGTGAACGCTTGCACCAGGGACTGGGAATGCGATCGCATCCCCGGATTTATCTTGGGAAAATCCAAAACTTACTGACAGCGATGTTCCCTACAGTGTGGTGGTGCAATTTTTTGACCACACAAAACAGGCGATCGCACCCGTAGGGGCACGGCATTCAAGATCTTCGCCCTCAAACCGAAATCCTACCGCCGCCGTGCCCCTACGGTCGGGTGATGCAATTTTTTGGCGATGGCATAAAGCCAGTAGGGGCACGGCATCCAAGATCTTCGCCCTCAAACCGAAATCTTATCGACGCCGTGCCCCTACGATGCTATTCAGCCTCCTCCTCTATTTGATCGAGCTGTTCAATAATCTGCTGTAAGCTTTCCAGCTCTTGTTGCAACTCAGCAATTTTTTTATCGTAAGTAAGAATACGCTCAACTGCTTTTTCACGCGATAAAGTATATTCAGCCAACTGAGACTCTAAAGTTGTTCTCAGTTGGCGAGCGAGTTTCCCATTAAGTGCGATGCCGACAGGGGAGGAATTTGACCCCTTAAAAGCTGTTCTGGCGCCTCCGCGTCGCTGGTTGCTTGCACTGTTTGCTTCATCTTCTTGAGCGCTGCATAGGCAGTCGGAGTAATCCGAATCGCTATCTGAACCGTTTTCTTTTCCCCGTGGGCTGCGTGTTTCGCTTTCGCCATATATTTTTATTGCCATGCAATTAATCTCCTATTTTGTCATGCAATATCTTGACCAAACATTGTAATGCAATTTAGATTGTGAAAATATTGCATGACAAATTGCTGGTTTCCCTGTTACCAAGGGGCTGCCCCGAACTCAGTGGCGGTGAATCAGGAGTAATCCACGTTGCAAAGGAGGTGATGCCTAAAGAAAGGCGTTTTGTTTGTGTAAACCATTGAACTCTAAAGGCTTTATGTTTCTATAGCGATCGCGAATTGTAATGGCTTTGGCGATCGCTATTACTTGCGATTGAGAGCAAACAATAAATATGAACCAAAAAATCGAGGAAATCATCGCCCGCTTTGGGCAAGAAGGTTGGCTGGTACAGAAAACAAAAGAAAGCATTTGGGCGCTGCGACCCAAGGGAGTTTTTAACTACAAAGTCTTCGTTTTGACCTACAATCCCTTTGATGACAAATTCACAATTGTTAAACCCCCCAATCCCAACGATCCCCATTACAAGCAAGCGGTGAATATTTTAGAAGCGATCGCAACCAAACCCTCCTGCTTGCAGCGTGCGATTGCTCGCCCAAAAAATAGCAAATCCTTCAATTATGATAGAGGTAACATGGCTAGTATTTTCCAGATTTCTGCCGAGATATTTCTGAATTTTGACGACATTCGCCAAGTGACAGCTAACATCGACAATCGGGAATTCAAAGTGACAGTTTGCTGGCGAGATGGAGAAAGCAGCGACGTTTTCCACGACGAGCAAGCTAAAAAGGTTATTCAACTTGTAGAGCTTTATGCCGTGGCGAACTTAAAACGATTGCAACCCGATGGTGGCGAAGATTGACCGCCTGACTCGCTGGCTTGACTAGGTTAGGGAAATCCCACTCGTCTTGGGTGCGATCCAAGTGAAATAGCAGATTGTAAAATTCAGCTTCAATTCAACTGAAAAACTACAACTTTCCATCTACAATCGAGAATGGCTGACTACCTACTCCCTAAGCATACGCCGATCATGCCTAAAACTAAAAAAACCCTCACCGATGTTAACCTCAGGGATTCCCAATATTACTTTAGCCGCGAATTAAGCTGGTTAGAGTTCAATCACCGGGTTTTGCAGGAAGCACTCGACCCCAAGACGCCGCTTTTAGAACGTCTGAAGTTTCTGGCAATTTTTAGCGCCAACCTGGATGAATTTTTCATGGTGCGCGTTGCTGGTGTGAAGAAACAGGTCGAAGCCAGAGTAACCCAGGTGACACCGGATGGTAGGACGCCCCAAGAACAGCTAGAAGCCATCTGCCATAAACTGCGCCCTTCTGTAGCGCTTCAGCATCAACATTTTGATAAAGTCCTGCGGTTTGAGTTGGCACAAGTAGGAGTTTATATCCTAGATTACATGGACTTGAACCAGGAACAGAAAAATTATCTGCAACAGTATTTTGAAGATCAGGTTTTTCCCGTACTCACGCCTTTAGCTGTTGACCCCAGTCATCCTTTTCCTTATATTTCCAATCGCAGCCTAAATTTGGCGGTGGTAATTCAAGACCCGGAAACAAAAGAAGAATTTTTTGCCAGAGTTAAAGTTCCAAAAGTCTTACCACGATTTATATCATTGCCGCTAGAAAATTATCAATTGTCAGGGAATAACAACAGCAATAACGAAGAGAATTACTTGTTAGAAACGGCTCTAAAAAATCAAAATTCAAAGCAGAAAACGATTTGGCAGGGCGTGCCGATAGAACAGGCGATCGCTCACAATTTGGCAGCCTTATTTCCAGGAATGAATATTCGGGAATGCCATCCGTTTCGGATTACGCGCGATGCGGATTTATCGGTGCAAGAAGATGAAGCCGATGACCTACTGTTGGCAATTGAACAGGAACTCCGCAAGCGTCGTTTGGGGGGTTCAGTTGTGCGGCTGGAAATTCAAGGGACGACTTCTGAAACGGTACGCCAAACGCTGATACAAGAGTTGTCTTTGAACCAAAACGATGTTTATGAATTGGAGGGGATGCTGGGACTGGGGGATTTAATGTATTTTATGGGCTTGCCTTTGCCAGAATTAAAAGATGTCCCGTGGAGTCCGGTCGTACCGCCGCGCTTGCGACGACTGGCGGGAATTAATCCTAGCGCTTTTGACTCGCAAGAAGAAGGAGAAGATTTTTTCAGCATCATTCGCAACGGGGATTTGTTGGTACACCATCCTTATCACTCATTTTCGGCAACGGTGCAGCGGTTTATTATGCAAGCAGCTTGCGATCGCGATGTCCTGGCAATTAAAATGACGCTCTACCGCACCTCAGGAGATTCGCCGATTGTCAACGCTTTGATTGCAGCAGCGGAAAATGGCAAGCAGGTTGTAGTTTTGGTAGAACTAAAAGCCCGTTTTGATGAAGAAAATAATATCCAATGGGCGCGCAAGTTGGAACAAGCAGGCGTACACGTGGTTTATGGTTTAGTAGGTTTAAAGACTCACACCAAGGTCGTGTTAGTAGTGCGCCGAGAAGACGACCGCATCCGCCGCTACTTTCACATCGGCACGGGAAATTACAATCCAAAGACCGCTCGTCTTTATACTGATTTGGGAATTTTAAGTTGTCGTGAAGATTTGGGGGCGGATTTGACGGATTTGTTTAACTATCTAACGGGTTACTCGCGGCAGCGGTCTTATCGTAAGCTGATGGTAGCTCCGGTGAATTTACGCGATCGCTTTCTCTCCCTGATCCGCCGCGAAATTCAACATTGCCACAACGGCGCTTCCGGGCGCATTGTCGCTAAAATGAATTCCCTGGTAGACCCGCAAATCATTGCCGCCCTCTACGAAGCCTCGCGGGCAGGGGTTAAAATTGACCTGATCGTGCGCGGTGTTTGCTGTCTGCGTCCGGGACTCGAAGATATAAGCCAAAATATCCGCGTTATCAGCATTGTGGGTCGGTTTTTGGAACATTCTCGCATTTATTATTTCCAAAATGGCGGTTTAGAGGAAGTTTATATCGGCAGTGCCGATTGGATGACGCGCAACTTGGATCGCCGCGTCGAAGCGATCGCTCCCGTAGAAGACACAAATTCAGCCAAAGATTTGCAAGAAATTCTGGGAATTATGCTCGCAGATAACTGCAAAGCTTGGGAATTACAACCGGATGGCAGTTACATCCAACGCCGTCCTCCTGAGAATGCCAAAGAACAAAGCGCCCAGAAAATATTGATGGATATGGCACTACAATCAGCCGGTTTGGCTTGAAAAACCCAGACGCACATCTGATATCATGTCCTTAGGTATCGGTAGTGTATGGATGGCTAATTGCTAATTGCTCGCAATTCAATTGCCTCCAGAGCAGCCATTAGCGATTAGCTATTAGCAGTTACACAACCGTTGCCTAAGGACATGATATGAGCAACAAGATGGGGAAAATGAGGCAGAAAAAACGATTGAAGTCTGCCTCATCCTTCCCGATGTAAGCTTACCCCCAGCTAGAAGCGCGGGATCTTTCGCCACACCCCATATCCTAGAGCGTGGTCATCACCAGTCTGATTACTACCAGTGACGCAGAAAAACTAGCTAATCCCAAGCATTTTAATCGCGTTCGTAAGAAGCTTAAACGAGTCCAGAAAGCTTTGTATCGTACTCAAAAAGGCTCTAATAATCGAGAAAAAGCGCGGGCTAAAGTAGCTAGAGTTCACGCTAAAATTGCTGATTCTAGAAAAGATACCAAACGATAGTAGTCGAGGATCTGTCGGTGCGGAATCTGGTCAAAAATCCCAAGTTTGCCAGGGCAATTTCTGACTGTGGTTGGTCGGAATTCGTCGGACAATTGGAATATAAATGCCAGTGGTAAGGCGTTTGAACTGGTAAAGATTGACCGCTTGTAAACCTTGTGGGAATTGTGGTCACGTTGTTGAGAAACTGCCTTTGAGTGTTAGGGAGTGGACTTGTCCTGAGTGTAGGACAACCCATGACCGTGACATCAACGCCAGTAAGCAGGACTTACGCAGGACGAACCTATCACCTTTGTTTCAAGCTGCGATCTATGGTTCCAAAGCGACGATTTTTCATAGAAACTTTGGTGTTTGCGTAAGTCCTGTAAGAATATTTTGGCCGCAGGACTTGCGGTGACAGACTCCGTCGCGAACATAAGACCTGATAGGCATGAGTCTAAAGGGCAGTTGCGAAAAACCCGTAAGGGAAAAAATCAGAAACCCCGCATCGTGAGGTTTGGGAATCCCCCGTCTTTCAAGCGGGGGAGGATGTCATATTAAACGCTTACCACGAACCAAAGCCGACAGGGATTTTAATCGCTCGTTCAGTGTTTCATCCCCCGGATAAATCGCGGTTGCTCTCCAACTCCCAGAGGTTGATGGTGAAATGGGCAGAAATTTAAAGATTGTGTGAAGCTGGCGATCTCGCAGCCTGTCCGCCGCAGGCTTGCAGTATAATCGCTTTTTGCCATCAATCAACTGAGAATTTACTGAATCGACTCAAGTTTGTACTTAAATATTTTTCTGATAAATTTCTGTAAATAAAAAATATTTTATGTTTATATCCGGCATCAGCCCGAATTTACTTGCATCTTTGGTTAACTAATCGCTCTGATGGTAGAGGCGAACCGCATTTAATTTTACTAAATTAGATGGATCAATTACTGCTGGGAATCATCTGAGGACATAATGTTATCTTGCGAGCGTTCTAATTTACGTGTGCTGGTGGCAGATGACCACGAGTTAACCCGTTTAAGCTTAAAGTTAGCTTTAACTAGCCAGAGCAATATCCAGCTAGTTGGCGTGGCGAAAAACGGTAAAGAAGCCGTAGAAATGGTAAAAAATCACGTTCCTGATGTAATTATTCTAGATTTACAGATGCCGGTGATGGACGGTTGGCTTGCCTCCAGCCAAATCAAACAGATTAATCCTCAAACTCAAATCATCGCTTACTCGGCAATGGAAGAAGCGCAGGCTGCCGCAATGAACCCCGCCGCCTGCGTAGATGCATTCTGCCGCAAAGACACCAATACCCAAGATCTGATTTCGCTGGTCAAGGAGTTAGGCACTAAGAGCAGCAGTGAATGTTAATTCAACGGCTTTTGGAGTAAACAGGCAAGCTTGATGTTTTATTGGGTGTCGCTTTCACCAAAAGTGCGTTTAAACTCCTCGATCAGATCGTCCATTTCTTCCAGTGCCTGGTTTACGTCTATTCTCAGGGTGCCCAAGTCTGGTTGCTCCAACAGCCGCAACAAAGTATCGCGCTTGCTTTCGATCGCGGCAACTCGTTCGCGTATCGTTTTTGGGTCTATCATATTTTTGCTCAACTACACTAACCATCAGTGTAATTGACTAGCTCTGGTTGAGCGCAACATATATCATTTTTAAGTTTATTTGTCAAGATTTGGCTCCCAGGAAGCTTTTAGCGTAAAAATGGCGGTCTTTGAGTTTCTTGAGGTTTATTCTTCACAGATTCGGCGATAAATCGCTTCAGCGCCTTTTCGCGATTTTTCATGAAAGCAGTCCAAAACCCTGGTTGAAACTCATCCATCGTTTTGGCTAAAGCCCAAACATCGACAGCCAGGATGTTATACAGCGTTTCATCTTCCCTCTTAAGCGAGTTGATCTGCTCGATTAAGGCACGCGCCCCATTAGGTTGCCGATCTTCATTAGAAGTCATGTGTAGGCCCTTTGATAATAATTAAAGTTAGCGCTGCTTTGGCTTGCTACCAGTATTTTTCCCAATTTTTCCCAACACAGACATAGTACCCTTCCACCAAGGATAAAATTTATGACCAAAGTCAGCGTACAGGAGAATCGCGTTCGCGCCAGCGTTGCGGAGGCATATCGCACCGTCGCCGCCAGTATTGGGCACTGTTTGAATCGCTACGGGTGCGTGTTGCCTATATCTTGTCACCGATACAGGGAAAATAATAAAGATTGCTAATTTTTGTATCTATCCAACATGTTACGTCAAATTTCTTTGGCAACTTTAGGCTTGGGGCTGGGTTTCGTTTTAACCTCCGTGGGAGTGTACGCCTACGTTGCCGATTACGCCACCCTGAACTTGGCAGGATTCTTCTACGGGATTCCACTGATTTTGGGAGGACTGGCGCTGAAAACAGCGGAACTCAAGCCAGTGCCATTTTCTCAACCTACCACTCCAGAGGTGCTGGCGCTGAGGGAGCAACAAGCAACTACAACTCAAAATAAAATCCGCAAAGACATTACCCGCTTTTGCTACGGTCAAGTCGCTCATTTAGATCGAGCGCTTGCCTACTTGGGTTTGGGTTCCTCAAACGAAGAACTACCCCTGGTTGTGGGCATACGCGAAACCGCAACTGAAGGTGCTTACACTGTGGTGCTGGAATTTGAATCCCCGCAGGTTCCCTTTGAAAGCTGGCAAGAAAAGCAGGAGAAAATGGAAAAATACTTTGGCCCCAATATCAAAGTAGAGTTGACCCAACCGGATACCGATCGGGTGGAAATGGCGCTAATTAAAACCGAGGCTTAAAGAATTACTAGCCCAAGTTGCTGTTACTAGCATTGTGGGTACGTAGTTGCGCTAGAGCGCTCTTATCCAAAGTTGCTATAAGAGCGCTTTAGCGCAACTACGTACCTAATACAAAACTAGGGTTGTATAACTAGCAACTTGAGTTAGTTATTCAAAAGCCCGGTTTCTTTGCGTCATTCCTGTTGATATTAGAAACCGGGTTTCTGCGTAGATTTCTGTCATAGAAACCCGGTTTCTTTGCGCCAGTCCCGATCTTACCGTCCCGACTTCGGAGTCGATGAATCGGTAGATCCTGGTTTCCGATAGCGAATTAAGATGCTCATCATCCGATCCGAATTGGGTAATGGCGTCACCGGACTCCATTCATCTACTTCCGCAAATCCCTTTCTGTAAAACTTGCGGATTTCTGCCATCACCCCCTCGCGAGTACCGATAATCAAAAACTCGATGCGTTCTCGTTCCGGTTCTCCTGCGTCAGAATTTGGACGCACAGATCCGCTAGAGTCCGACAAAAACTCTTCTGCCATGAGATATTCTCCTGTTTTTTGGATGGAAAACCAAAAAATATAGCCTCCCCGCAGGCAGCGCAAAGCAGGGCGGCTACAGAGAAATGTTAAAATTCTCCATTAGCCTCCAGGCTGCGTTCACAGTTTGGGGGTCAAGCTGTCCATTGCCGTTGGCTG
This sequence comes from Microseira sp. BLCC-F43, assembly GCF_041929235.1. NCBI lineage: Bacteria > Bacillati > Cyanobacteriota > Cyanophyceae > Aerosakkonematales > Aerosakkonemataceae > Microseira > Microseira sp. BLCC-F43. The sequence continues at coordinate 23,713 of NZ_JBHFNP010000251.1, read as the reverse complement.
CGGCTTTGGGCAGCGTAACTAGATTTTTGGGTGGACAAGGGTTGCTGTCGTTGAACTCGAGCAACCTTAAAGAGAGACAATAGCGGCATTGGGGACAAATGTCAAGATCTCGATGGCGTTGCGTTACCAAACTTGATTAATTTTAGATTTGAGATTTGAGATTTGAGATTTGAGATTAAATCTGCAATCTGCAAGTCTCTTATCTGCAATTACCAATTACTTTTCCAATCGCACCGCATACCACTGCAAATACTGTCCTGGACCGACATCGAGTTCGCAGGAAGTTTCGAGTAAATACTGAGCTTGTGCTTCAACCGAAGTATATTTTTGCAGATCGCGGGGTAAATCATCCTGCCTCTGCGCCAAAATCTGCTTGAGCTTTTCTAACAATTCCTCCGGCATCAGGAATTGTTCGGTTTGGTTGGGTTCGAGGACGACAAAGGCATCCTGGTTATACATTAACGGGTCTGGCATTTTTGGTTTTTATTACTTGGGATAGTCGCGAAGGGTGACGAGCCGCTGTTAGTTTAGTGGCAGTAAACGTCAGATGCAAGGGTTATAGGCTGCTGACATTAACCGCAGCGCTTGAGAAAAAACAGCGCTGTCACTTTTTATCATCTAATATCTGAAATTGATTATGACCCGTTCTGCTTGCCTAATCTTTAATCCTGTAGCAGGTCAAAGCGACCCAGACCAAGATTTAGCCCAAATTCGCAAAATTTTGGCGCCAGAGATCGATTTAGAAATACTTCTGACCACAGAAGAAGTGGACGCTGACGAATTGGCAAAAGCTGCGATCGGGCGCGAAGTGGAGGCGCTGATCGCGTCTGGCGGGGATGGCACCCTTTCTGCCGTTGCTGCTGCTTTGGTGGGAACCAATATTCCTTTAGGAGTAATTCCACGAGGCACTGCCAATGCTTTTGCCTCTGCTTTAGGTCTTCCCGATACGATCGAAGCTGCCTGCGAGACTATTTTAGGCGGAGCGACGCGCCAAGTCGATGCCGCTTTCTGTAATGGCAAACCGATGGTATTGTTAGCTGGGATTGGGTTTGAAGCAGAAACGGTGGAAAAAGCGGACCGAGAAGCCAAAAATCGCTTTGGTTTGCTCGCTTATATTTTGGCTGGTTTTAAACAGCTGCAAGAAATGAAAGCATTTGAGGCCGAGATCGAAACCGAGGATAGAATTATCACAGTAAACGCCGTTGCCGTCACGGTTGCCAATGCTGCACCGGCTACCTCGATTTTGGCGCAAGGCCCTGCTGGTGTTATTTTTGATGATGGTTTGCTCGATTTGACCGTCGTAGCACCAGCGAATGTAGCAGGAGCGATCGCAGCTTCGTATCATTTATTCCGCACCGCACTTACCGGCAATGCTACCAATCGAGATGATATCGGTTATCTGCGCGCCAAACGCTGCAAAATTACCGCAAATCCGCCCCAAAAAGTTGTTTTAGATGGAGAAATTATCGGTACGACTCCCCTGGAAGTTGAGTGCATTCCTAGAGGATTAACTATTTTAGTGCCGCCAGTAACCGTAGAAATGCCACTTGAAGAAAAACTAGAGGGACTGCCAGGATTAACGGTTGAATATAAACTCGAATCGTTTGAACAAGCTTTATAACCATAGTTGCTAATTGGTAATTGCTAATTGCTAATTGCTAATTGCTAATTGCTAATTGGTGATGGGAATATTTGGCAGTTATACCATTAGCCATTAGCTATTAGCCATTAGCTAAACATAACTTGGGAAAGAGGAATCGCGCCAGAATATTGTCTACATTGAAAAGCGATGAATCAAGAAACACGAAGGGGTTTTGCATGAATATAATCCGGCTAATTCGCCAAGTTTTAATCGTGACTACCTTGATAAATGGGCTTAGTGCGATGGCGTTGGCGCCAATTGCAACAGCTAATACCAATCTGGGCGAGCAAATCAAGGCAACTACTGAAAAGGCATCTGGTAAAGTCGAAGAAACGATTGGGAATATTACGGGCGATCGCGAAACTCAGATTGAAGGTAAGGTTAAGCAAGCTGAGGCTAATATTCGCGCGTTTCCCAGCGATTTTGGCGGTCACAAAACCGATGGACTATCAGAATCTGAAATAGTCGGCAAAACTCAGCAAGCAGAGAGCAACATCCGGCGGTATCAAGCACGGGATTAAACCAGCTAACATGGCTTAAATGTTTAAGAACTTACGCAAACACCAAAGTTTCTCTGAAAAATTGTTGGTTTGGGAACCAGAGAGCGTAGCAAGAAACTTTGGTGATAGGATCGTCGTGGGTAAGTCCTGTGTTTAAGAAACCCGGTTTTTTGCAAAAAACCGGGTTGGTGCGCTTCTCGCTAGTTTAAGATTGTTTAAAGGTGGGCGCGGAATCTGTTAAAACCAAGTAATTAGTAGTAGAGAATATGCATTAGACGATTAATGCTACAGCTAGATATCGTTGACCAACTGCCAACCTTAACCAAGACCGAGATCGTACAGTACCTATGCAACCGATACAAACGGACATGATATTACGCAAAGAAACCGGGTTGCTTTGAAAAATCGTTGCTTGGGAAACTAGAGATCGACGGTCGAAACCCGGTTTCTGCGACCTGCGTAAGTCCTGGTGTAATTTTGTTGACACTAGCAACCCGGTCAGCAAAATTTCGTCTTTTGGAAACCTTAGATTGGAGAGAAAACTGCTAGTAATGTCACCGAATATTATTGAACTCGAAGGTCAAACTTTTGTCCCCGCCGAGGAATTGCCCACCCCAGAGTGGCCTTGCGTCGTCAACGAAGAACCGCAACCGACGCTGACACTTAAAGACGATGACATGTTTTTAGTCACGGATACCCTGGGCAACATTGCTTGTAATTTTAATTTAAGAAATGACATATCAGCCAGCATGGGGCTGTTTTGCAACGATACGCGGTTTCTTTCGCGCCTAGAGTTGCAAATAGAAGGTCGCGCGCCGGTTTTACTCAACAGTACCGCCGATAAAGGGTTTATGCTTTCGGTTTTGTGTACCAACCCGAAAATTGAAGGGCGTATCAATGCCGACACCTTGGGAATTCGGCGCGAAATCGTTCTCAACGGCGCGCTGTTTTCAGAAATAGAAATATCTAATTACAGTACAGGTGCCGTCAGCTTTGAACTCAGCCTCACGTTTGACGCCGATTTTGTCGATTTATTTGAAGTCCGGGGATTTTCGCGGCAAAAGCGGGGTCAACTGTTGCGGGCGGTGCGCGAGGGTAAACCAGCTCAAGAAGAAACCGGCAATCTAACGCTAGCTTACCAAGGTTTGGATGGCTCGGTGATGGAATCGCGCATCGAGTTTCACCATCGCACGCCAGACTCGTTTAAGGGATACACGGCAATTTGGCAGCTGGAGTTGCAATCCCATGAAAGCATTAAATTGGGTTATCGGCTGCAAATGTTGATGAATAACCGCCCCGTTTCGCGAGTTGACGCACCCGTTACTTTGGTGCAAGCGAAGGCGGCGGAGTTAATGGAGGAGCAACATTGGGTGCATCAGAGTACGCGGATTAGTTCGGATCGGAGTATGTTTAATCAAGCGATCTCGCGTGCGGAACAAGATGCTTACTTGCTGCGGCAGACTTTTGGTAAGGGAAAGGTGCTATCTGCTGGAGTGCCTTGGTTTTCCACGTTGTTTGGGCGCGACTCGATTATTGCGGCGTCGCAAACTTTGATGCTCAATTGTGCGATCGCTCGCGAAACCCTCACCATCCTAGCCGAATACCAAGGCAAAACCGACGATGATTGGCGCGACGAGCAATACGGTAAAATCTTGCACGAAATTCGCTTTGGCGAAATGGCGCGCTGTCTGGAAATACCCCACACGCCTTACTACGGTACTGTAGACGCGACGCCGTTGTGGTTGATGCTTTATGCCGAGTATTATGCTTGGACTGCCGATATTGAAACTTTAGATCGGTTGTGGCCCAATGCGTTAGCGGCAATGGATTGGATCGATCGCAATTGTGCTGAAACTGGTTATCTCAGCTATGCCTGTCGTTCTAATCGCGGTTTGGTCAACCAGGGGTGGAAAGACTCTGGTGATTGTATTATCAATCGCAAAGGACAGCTGGCATCGCCGCCGATTTCGTTGTCCGAAGTCCAGGGTTATGTTTATGCGGCGAAAGTGCGTCTGGCGGAAATTGCGCGGCTGAAAAAGCGAATCGATTTAGCAGATCGGTGGCAAGAAGAAGCAAGGGATCTTAAAACCCGGTTTAATCGCGATTTTTGGCTGGAAGACGAGGGTTTTTGCGCCTTGGCGTTGGATGGCGATCGCCAGCAAGTTGATAGCATTACATCTAATCCAGGGCATTGTTTGAACTTGGGCATTCTGACGCCAGAGCGTGCTTATAGCGTCGCCGAACGATTGCGCGCGCCGGATATGTTTAACGGATGGGGAATTCGCACGCTGAGCAGTTTATCCCCCGCTTATAATCCGATGGGGTATCATATCGGTTCGGTATGGCCTCACGATAACGCCCTGATCGCGATGGGGTTGCGTAGTCTGGGATTGATCGATCAAGCTCTAGAATTGGCGCAGGGGTTGATAGATATGACCCTGTATCAGCCTTATAACCGTCCGCCAGAACTATTCTGCGGTTACGAACGTAATGGTGACAGTACTCCGGTGCGGTATCCCGTCGCTTGTTCCCCCCAAGCTTGGGCAACGGGCAGCATTTTTCAGCTACTGCACATGATGATTAATTTGGTTCCCGATGCGCCAAATAACTGCTTGCGAATTATCGATCCGGCACTGCCAGAATCGATTTCATCTTTACGGCTGGAAAATTTAAAAGTTGGTGCTACTTTGTTGGATTTGGAGTTCCAGCGGACGGGCAATACAACTTCTTGTCGCGTCGCTAAAAAGCGGGGAAATTTGCGCGTGGTGATTGAAGCTTAGTTGTTTTGATCCCATCGTAGGGGCGCGGCAGAGGTAGGATTTTGGCCTGTACCACAAGACTTTTGATGCCCAGGACACGGGTTTCTTTCATAGAAACCCGGTTTTTTTGCGTAATATCATGTCCTCTGGCAACGGTTGTGTAACTGCTAATAGCTAATCGCTAATGGCTGCTCTTGGAGGCAATTGAATTGCGAGCAATTAGCAAGCTTGCAATTAGCCATTTTTCATAGAAACCCGGTTTCTTTGGGTAATTCCTGGCAATGTTACCGCGTAAAGTGTTTTTGATAAAAGCTTCTAATCACTGCCGTTGCCGCTTGAGTATCGAGGGGTTTATATAACAAATACCCTTGTACCCAATTACATCCAAGTTCTCGCAGTTTTTCTAATTGAAATTCTGTTTCTATACCTTCTGCTACTACTTCTAATCCCAGGTTTTTAGCCAGCATTAAAATTATTTTTATCGTCGCCGTATCCCGGTCTTCTGGAGTTAATTGAACTACAAAAGAACGGTCTATTTTTAAAGTATGAATTGGTAATTCATGCAAGCGACTCAACGAAGAGTATCCCGTCCCAAAATCATCTATACATAACTCTAAACCCATGCTTTTCAATAAATTTAAGTCGAGGTTAGGATTGTTTAACAAACAACTTTCGGTAATTTCTATTCTGATGCAATTCTGAGTCACACCTGTTTCTTGCAAAATTTCTGCGAGTTTTTCAAACAGATTGGCTTGATTAAACTGTACCGGGGAGAAATTGATGTTAAGGCTGAGGGGAAAGTCGGGAAATTCAGTTTGCCAACGTTGTAACTGGCTGCAAGCTTCGCGCACAATCCACCAGCCTAAAGGATTGATTAAACCTGTTTCTTCTGCCAGGGGGATAAATTGAGCGGGGGGGATTCTTCCCTTGGGATGATTCCAACGCAAGAGGGCTTCAAAACCTTTAAGTTCTCTGGTTTTTAAAGATAAAATGGGTTGGTAGTGAAGGCAGAATTCTGCAGATGCAATCGCTTTACGTAAATCGTGTTCCATCTGCATCCGGGCGAGAGCGGATGCTTGCATTTCGGGTGTAAATACCTGATAGCTACAGTTGCTTTCTTGTTTGGATCGATACATGGCAATATCTGCATCTCTGAGGGCATCCATAGGGTTTTGGTAACCCATTTTACTGGAAGTAATCCCGATGCTAGCCCCAATAACAACTTCGTAATCGTTGAAGTTAAATGGCAGACTTAATTGTTCGAGCAATTGTCGCGCAACTTCTGTAGCTTCTCCTGTTTCTAACAATATGACAAACTCATCCCCACCCATCCTGATTGCGGTATTGGGTGCTTTCAAACAAGCTTGCATTCTGACTGCAACCCATTTTAAAAGTTCATCTCCGGTTATATGTCCCAGACTATCGTTAATCACCTTAAACCGATCCAGGTCAACAAACAGCACGGTATAACTTAAATTCGCTTCAATTAAGTTTTTTAACCGCTTAATTAACCAGACGCGATTCGGTAATCCCGTCAAAGAATCGTGGAAGGCATCGTATTCTAATTTTTCTTGACTTTTGCGTAATTCATCGAGTGCTTGAGAAAGTTCTGCGGTTCGTTCTTGTACCCGTTGTTCTAATTCTTCGGTGAGTTGTTGCAAGGCGGCGCGAGCTTTTTGATGCGCGTCAATTTCTTCTTTTAAACGCGAATTTTGCCGTGACAAGGTTAGATTTAAACGTCGTAGTTCTAAGTGAGTTTTAACGCGGGCTAAAACTTCTTCAATTTGAAAGGGTTTGGTAATATAATCTACAGCTCCAAGGGACAAACCTCTAACTTTATCAACCGTATCGGTTAAAGCGGTCATAAAGATAACCGGAATGTCTTTTGTTGCGGGATTGGATTTGAGGCAATCGCATGTTTCAAAACCATCCATTCCCGGCATCAGTATATCTAGCAAGATCAGCGCTGGTGGTTTATATTCGATTTGTTTAATCGCCGTTTCGCCACTCTTTGCGACCGCAACCGTATAGCCAGCATCAGTCAAAGCTTGGGATAAAACTTTCAAATTGTTGGGAGTGTCGTCAACGATTAATATAGGTTCTTTTTGTGGCGATTGATTCATAGTTCTGCCCCCGGATTTTTACTCAATTAAAGTTCTGGGATTGAACCCAACCCTTCTAATTTAACCGGGGTTGATATAAGATTCAAGAAAATTTAAGATTTTTTCTACTTCAAAGTCTTGGGCGAATTGTAAAATTTTTCTACAGAATGGAACAAATTCTTCATTTTCTTGTTCAAGTCTTGACGCTTCTTCCTCTACCTCGAAAATCAGTCCTTGTCGCACTAGATCGTACAGTCGGGCGAGTGCTTCTGGGGGTGGTGGTACGATTGTAGCGATCTGGTGTGCATTTTCTATCTCTGGTGGGAGTTGAGGATTTTTTTGTTCATAAATCCATTCGAGTCCTAAATGCAGTTGTAATTTTTCTAACAGATTTTCTAGGACGACTGGTTTAGAGAGAAAATCGTTGCTACCTGCTTGGATGCTCTTTTGCCGATCGATATTATAAACGCTGGCAGAGCAAGCAATTATCGGAACTGCTTGAAATTCCGGTAACCGCCGCAACTGGCGCATCATTTCAAAACCGTCTAATACTGGCATGACGAGGTCGATAATTATTAGGTTTGGTTGTAGCGCGCGAGCAATTTCTATACCTTCCTCACCGTTGGCAGCTTCTGCAATAATAAAACCCAGGGGTTCGAGCATATTTCTCAAAACGGCGCGGTTTTGCCATTTGTCGTCCACTACTAAAATTTTCTGCTGTTTTCCCTCGTAGCCAATAATCATTTCATTGTGCTTAGATTGACTTGATTTTGTGCTACCGACGATGACTGGTAAATCTAAATCTATCCAAAAAGTGCTGCCTTCTCCCAGCTGACTTTTAACGTTGATAGTAGACCCCATCATGTTAACGATTTTTTGGCTAATTGCCAGTCCGAGTCCAGTTCCTTCTACCAAACGAGCTCGATCGCCTACCCGTTCAAAAGGTAAGAAAATTTGTGCTATTTCCGACTCACTCATGCCAACGCCAGTATCTTGAATTAGGAAGCGAATTTGACAAATTGGTAATGGGTAATCGGGAATCGGTAATTGGTTATCGTTTGCTGCGTTACCTATTACCTCTACCTTAAAAGTTACTCCCCCTTCTTCAGTAAATTTGATGGCATTACCCAGGAGATTAATTAAAACTTGACGCAACCGCTTTTCGTCAGTATAAATGCTCTTTGGTAGTTGCTTTGAAGGTTGGTAAGTAAACGAAATGTTTTTGGTTTCGGCTTTGATGCGGCAGATTTCTACAACGCATTGCAGGAAGAAATCAAAATCAATTTCACTGGGACAGAGTTCCATTTTCCCGGCTTCAATTTTGGAGAGGTCGAGAATGTCATTAATTAGAGTTAACAAGTGCCCGCCGCATTGATGTATAATATTAATCGCTTCTTTTTGTTTATTTTTTAAACTGCTGTCTCGTTGCAAAATTTGGGTATAACCCAAAATGCCGTTGAGGGGGGTTCGCAGTTCGTGGCTCATATTGGAGAGGAATTCGGTTTTAGCAAGGCTAGCAGCTTCAGCGGATTTTTTAGCCGTTGCTAATTCCTGGGTGCGTTCTTTTACTTTAACTTCTAGGGTGCGGGAATAGTGTTCTAATTGCTGCTTGGTATGCTGCAAGTTGCTGTATAACAAAGCATTTTCAATCGAGATAGCAGCTTGAGCGGTAATCAGGTTGATTACTTCGATGCGATCGCTTGTAAATGCTCCTGTCGTTAAGTTATTCTCCAAATAGATCGCACCGCTCAGTTGACCTTTATTTATAATTGGCGCACACAAGATAGATTTAGACTGATAAGTTTTAATATAGGGGTCATCGGTAAATCGTCCCATATTAGCAGCATCGTGGTTCACGACTATTTCTTTAGTCCGCGCTACATAATTAATAACCGAAACAGGCAGACAGTTTTCAACGGGAATAGATTGCAAAACAGCGATGTTTTCATTATCCACTGAACCGGAAGCTTCTATCAGCAATTGCCCTGAATCGTTCGCTGGATCTGCCTGGGAATGTAAAATTAAATAGCCAACTTGCGCCGCGGCATTCTCGAGCATAATTTTCATTAACTTAGCCAGTAACTTTTCTAGGACGATTTCGCCATAAATCGCTTGAGATGCTTTAATCACCGTCGCTATATCTAAAATTTCCGTTGAGCTAGTGCTAGTAGTTATGTGACTGGTAATTGAATATTTAACGCTATTTTTAGTCCAATTTTCAGTTATTAAATGCGGATATTTATCTGACAACTTTTTGACTTTTGCCTGACTTCCCCAGCAGGTATAGCAGTAGCAAGCATCCCGCATATAAACTTGGGCAATTTTTTCTTTTCTCCTACTTAAATAAAGTTTAGCTGCCAGCTCATTGCTAAGTGCTTCTTCTTGGATGTATTCGTTTTTTTTAGCACCGGCGATCGCGCGATCGCAATAGTCCATCGCTTCCAGATATTGCCCTAAAACTCGATGCCTTTCTGCCTCGACTAGATCGTATTTATGTAAATAGTTCATCGGCGCGATATTCGCCCAATATTTCATTTTTTTCTGATTAACATTGACTTTTTTGATAATCTTTGCTTGCTCTTCACTTGCCAACTCTGGGTATACCATCAGTCGCGCTAGAGAATCGTAAAAATAGAAGACGGCAACTAGAGCTAACCCGGTTCCCCCATCCAGGTAAGTTTCTGCTAGGTTAGCGTAGGCGATCGCTTGAGAATACTCTTCAAATAAATAGCTAAGTATTAATTTGTTTAAATATAAAAATAACAGTCCGTAATAATCGTTTGCTTGCTCGTAAATCGGTAATTTTTCCCACTCATCATAAACTTTCCCCGTCAAAACACCTGGCAAAAGAGAACCTTCGATTAAATTCAAAATAGCCTGTCTATCTCGTTCGAGATAATTAACGGCTGTCAATTGCTTATGTTGCTCTAAAACCTCACTGTAGGTTTTCATTTCTTGTTCTAGCTCGTTCAAAGGCTGTCCAGTTAAAAAAGAATAATAGCAATATTTTACAATGCTATACCCGGCATATTCAAAACAGCCGTTATCTTTGCCAATTTCATAGGCATTATGTAAAGGTTTTAAAGTTGACTTCAGATGAAATTTCCAACCTTGGATAGTTCCATAAACTAAATCGAGCGTCCGAGATAATACTTGCTTATTGTCTAATTTATCTAAAAGTTTTAAAGCCACCTGACCAAATTTATAGCCGGACTCAATCGATACCACCGAACCACAAAGGATAGCACCGTAATAAGCATAACTCAAGGGAGATACATCAGCATTACCATACTCAAGCGATAAGTTAACCTGCTGCGATATAATCAGCGGCAATAGTTGAGGATTGGCGGTATAAGCCGCAGCATTAGCACTCGCTAACAGCCGCATCACTGCCAGCGCAATTGGCTCGGACATGGGGGGCAATTCTATTAAATCTAAAAATTCTTTTCCTGTTAATTTCGCTGCGGTTTCTAACAAAGCTTCATCCAAGTCTGCACGACTTGGTTGCTTGGGAATATTTACCCCCAGTAACGAAACAGTTTGCCAAGCTATCTCAACTGCTTCTGGCAATTGTGTCTGTGCTATGCAAGCTTTAATTTTAACTTGAGAAACTTTCACTTTATCGAGTTGAGTTTTAGCTTTTTGCAGCACCACTTCAGTTAACTTACTCTGCTGTTGAAAGTCGCCATTGAGGTAGGCTGCCTCTACGGCTGATTCATAAAGTGCTAGTGTTAGATCGTAGGCAAGCAGCCAGCTATTTTTTGCCAGCAGTTCTATCCCTGCATTCAAATATTTGGATGCCACCCCATAAGCAGAAGCTGCTAAAGCTTTTTGACCTGCAATTAAATTAAGAAAGGCAATTTCATTGAGTGGGATAGGCGTCCTCGCCTGTCTTTCTTTTCCCTCAGGTATCGCCTGTCTTTCTTTTCCATCAGGTAAAGATAAATCTCGCCAGACTCCTATACCCAGATTGAGATGAGGGACAATTTCAAATATTTTGTCTGATAAAGTTTCTGGCGGACTATTCTGCAACAGCAGACGACCAATTTGTAAGTGAACGGCTGTTTTCTGCGTTTGATCGATCGAGTTATACGCCGCCTGTTGCACGCGATCGTGGGTAAATTTATAATCTTGCTCAGGTTGGATTAAACCCCATTCAACTGCTATAACTAAGTCTTGGACAACTTCCCTCGGTAATTTATGGCAAATTATAGACAGGGTATTTAAGTCAAAATTGGTACCTACACAAGCAGCTAAGCGTAAAATATTTTGGGTTGATTCGGGCAGTTTTTTCAACTTATCAATCAATAATTCTACAACATTATCGGTGATGTTCATCGCTGCAATTTTAGCCATATCCCATCGCCAATTCAGACAATCTAAATCAAATACGAGTAGGTTTTCTGCGTAGATCTGTTTCAAAAATTCATTAACGAAGAAAGGATTGCCTTCGGTTTTACGATGCACTAATTTTGCCAATTCTTTAACCGCTTCAGTAGGACTGTGCAAGGTATCGGCAATCAGTTGTGTCACGGATTTTAGACTTAAAGGTTCTAAGGTAATCTGGTTGATAGTGACTCTTTTTTTTCCCAATTGATTAACCGCGAGTTTCACCGGATGATTCGGGTTAAATTCTTGCTCTTGATACGCCCCAATTAGCAACAGGTATTGCAGAGCGATATCGGTCACTATCAGTTTGATTAACTTGAGCGTGGCGGTATCAGTCCAATGGAGATCGTCCAGAAAAATTACTAATGGATGTTCGGGTTGGCAAAACACCCGGATGAAGTTTTGGAATGCGAAAATAAAGCGATTTTGCGACTCGATTGAACTTAATTCTGGGACGGCTGGCTGTTTACCTATAATCAGTTCCAATTCGGGTATCGCATCGATAATCACCTGACCTTGCTGATGCAAAGCTGCTAATAATTTTTCTCGCCATTGCTGGAGTTGCCCTTCGCTTTCTGTTAGCAATTGTCGCACCAATCCCTGAAACGCACTGACGATACCGCTGTAGGGAATGTTCCGCTTCAATGGGTCGAATTTCCCTGTCAGAAAATAACCGCGTTTTTTGGCGATCGCTTGATAAATTTCTTGCACCAGTGCTGACTTGCCAATCCCGGAATAACCCGTTACTAACATCAATTCAATTTTGGATTGAGGACTCTTCCCCTCTCCCCCTGCAACTCGTTCAAATGCTGCTAGTAAAGTTTTGACCGCTTGTTCCCTGCCGTAAAGTTTTTGCGGTATTTCAAATTTGTCGTAAATATCGTTTTGACCGGGAATTATATCTTCAATTTCACCATTGGCTTCTAACTGCATCAAGCACATCACTAGATCTGCTTGAATTCCCCAGGCACTTTGGTATCGATCTTCAGGATTTTTTGCTAACAATTTCATGATAATTGCTGAAATATCCTGGGGAATATCTGAATCGATTTCATGGGGCGGTATCGGCTGTTTGGCAATATGACAGTGTACCAACTCGATTGGGTCGGTTGTTTTAAAGGGTAGCTGGTTGGTCAGCAGTTCGTAAAACGTGACTCCCAAAGAATAAAAATCAGTTCTGTAATCTAGAGAACGGTTCATTCTGCCGGTTTGTTCCGGCGATATATAAGCTAAAGTTCCTTCTAACAGATTGGGATTGTTTAGCGTTGGGTTTTGACGGCTTAAGATTGTAGCAATACCAAAGTCGATCAGTTTTATCTGTTCGGTTTCTCGGTTGTAAACAATGTTGGATGGGTTGATATCTTTGTGGATAATATTGGCAGCATGTATTTCCCCGATAATTTCGGTAAGTTTAATCGCAATCTCCAAAAATTCAACCAGGGTAATCTTTTGGCTTGATTTAACCAGCCTTTTTAAAGATTCTCCCCCAAAATCCTCTAAAATCATTACCAGCGTATTTTGATATTTTTCCAAGCTATAAGCTTTGATAACTCCTGGCAGCTTCAATTGCTGGGTGATTTCATATTCTTGTTTGTATTGGTTCAGTTCCGCTACACTGGGATAATCTGACTTTAGAACTTTTAGAATCGCCGGTATCTGTTTTTGCTCATAGATTCCCCGATAAACTATAGACTTTTCACTTTCGTAGATTTTCGCTTGAACAACAATACCAGGAAGGATAATCATACTCAGTCGCTCCTTTCAAGTTGTAGATGCAGTTTCTTCTCTCGGCAACAAAAAACCTAGCACGAACGATAGGGTTAACCACAAATTAACCCGAATTCATTATCCAGGCAGGGGGAAGAAAGTGGGGTTGGACAAGATGTTAAAGATTTATTGTTAACTTTTTATTCATATGTAAGTATATATTTTTTATCAGACCACCGCAATCGTGTAATCGGGAAACGAGTAAAGCATTGGTTGACTGGATTTGATGGATATCGCTGCAATGCTGACTCGAATGCTTCACCGTAAGGCATACGGGAACGGCTGTCTTCGAGACAGGAAACGCTTGGGGAGAATGAACTTCTATCTTGATTGGTTGGGACCTTTCAGGACAAGTTCTCTCTACTCACATCTTGCACCTTTCTCAATCAGGCTGGAGAAACCGGGTTTCTAGACGCAAAAGAAACCCGGTTTCTAACCCTGGTGCAAGATGTGAGTCTATGAACCAAGAATCCCCGTCGCTGTCAGAGCTGGGAGTGTCAAATTGCTGGTAATGTAAACCAAAAAGTTGCTCCAGCGCCAGGACTGCTCTTGACACCAATTTCGCCGCCGTGAGCGATAATAATTTGACGGCACAAATATAAACCCAACCCAATGCTAGTTGAGCGTCGGTTGTGGGAACCTCTGACATAAATTTCAAACAGATGATCGCAGGTTTCTTGACTCATGCCAACGCCATTATCTTGCAGCGTAATGCGAATTAGAGAATTGGTAATGGGTGAGTTGGGTTCAGTCTCGACGGTGGCGCTGAGTGTGAGGCAAAGTCCGGGTGGGTTATGGTTTAAAGCATTGGCGATCAGATTCTCAAAAACGCGCCATAGCTGATTTGGATATGCATTAATAATTGGTATATTATTGGGGACTAAATTTGTCAGCGTGGCTTGATTTTTTGCTAACAATGGCTCTAATTCTGCCAGAATTGATGCAATAAGCTGGCTCAGTTGTACTGGTTCGCGGTGCAGGACAATCCCGTGGATTTCGCTTGAGTGAAGTTCCAAGAGCGAGTTAATTAAGTGGAGTTGGCGATCGCTACTTTGCACCATGCGTTCTAAAATCGATCGAGAAACTGGAATTGCTAATTGTTCGTTGCCATTAGCTAGTAAGTTTTTTAACACCATTAACCAACCCATTACGGGGGTTCGCAAGTCGTGGGTAACCCCATGTAAAAATAAATCTTTGATCTGGTTTAATTCTTGCAATTCTTGCATTTTTTGTTCTAGTTGCGCCGTGCGTTCTTGAACTTGACTTTCTAAGTTAGTATTGAGTGCTTGAACTTGTTGATAGAGTTCAGCTTGCTGGATTGCGATCGCCACCTGAGTCGCCAGCTGCTTTAGCAAGTCAATTTCAAATGACCGCCAGTGACGCGGTGCAGAACATTGGTGCGCCGCTAACACTCCAAACGCTTCGTCCCCCAGCATAATCGGCACAACTAAACCAGCTTTGATGTGATATTGCTGATAAAATTCAGCGATAAATTGGGGTAATTTTATACTAAAAGTATCGTCGATAACACGGATGCAATTTTCGTCAAATAGTGCAGTCGCTGCAATTTCCGTTGCGTTTTCGCTCCGCCATCCCCGAATTGAAGGCCATTGAAAGTCTACAGATTCGGCGACAACTTTGGCAATTCCTGTGGGAGTTCCTTGGTAGATATAAACGCGGTCGGCGTGCAGAAATTGCCGCACTTCTGCGACGGTGGTGTTGAGAATTTGGTCGAGATTGAGACTGCGGCGAATGCGGAGGGCAATTTGAGCTAATAAGCGATCGCGTTCTGCTGTTATTTTAATCTGTTCTCGATCTCGGATGCGATCGCTAATATCGGTGACAACCAGCAGAATACATTCTTGACCGCCTAAAACAATCCGTTCTGCTGAATACAAACCCACCACAATTTCCCCCGACTTTTTGCGAAACTGGAATTCAAAATTGCGAATTGCCCCCTGATTTTGCAACATTTGAATCGATCGCAAGCGGTCTTCTAAGTTGACCCAAAAATTCAGTTCAAGCGCGGTACGACCGATGACTTCTTCCCGGTCATAACCGCTAATTGATGAGAAATTGTCGTTGATGTCGATCAGGCGTCCTTCTGGGAAACTAGCGATCGCGATGGCGCTAGGACTCGATCTAAAAGCTTTGGAAAACTTTTCTTCTGACTCGCGCAACGCTGCTTCTGTCCGCTGGCGTTCGTGCGCTTCAATTGCCAGAGAAACTAAATCTGCAATCGAACCGGCGAAATTTTCTTCCTCCAAGGCCCACTGACGCCCCGGTTCCACTTGTTCGTGACACACAACCCCCACCATTTGACCTTCTAACCAAATGGGCGCATCTAACATCGATCTCAGACCCAGACGAGTTAGATAATTTTGGGAAAATTCTTTTGTTCTCGGATCGGTATGAGCATCGTGGGCGGCAATAGTGCGATCTGTTTCTAATGCTTGAAAATAACTTGGATAAGTATCTGCTGATATTTCAAACCCTTGAGAATGACGATTTGCACTGCGTTCGTAAAGGTCAATGCAGACTAATTTTAATTTGGCATCTTCTGAAATATGCAATTTGAAATTATTGTATAACCAAACGCTCACCCGCTCAATTTCTAGAGTTTCGGCAGCAGCTTCGGTAATTTCTCGAATCGCTGCATTCAAATCGCGCTGATTGAGCGTTTTACGCCTTGCCAGTTTCATCAGGATTTGGGTTTGGCGGCGCAGGCGTTGTTCGCTTTCCCGCAAGGCAATTTCTGCCTGCTTGCGTGAGGTAATTTCTTGCGACATTACCATTCCGGCTAAAATTTCTCCTTTATCGTTTTTGACTGGTAGGGTATGGAGGCTAAAAACGCGGTTGTCGTATTGCACTTCAAAAGCATTTGTCTCCCCTGCAAGTGCTGCCCGATAATATGGCTCGATGATCTGGCAAATTTGGCGAGACCATACTTGCCAAATTGTCTTTCCTTCTAACAATTCTTTGGCAACACCGATCGCTGCTAATCCTGCGCCTTCTGCGATGCAATAGCGCAAATCCCGCTCGAACAAGAAAACGCCACCGTTGGGAAAGTTTTTAGCTAGGGTGCGGTATAAATCTTCACTTTCAAGCATAGGTGACATCCTCCCGGCGCTAACCTTGCGGTATAGCGTGGGGTTCCAAACCTCGCGATTTGGCATTCCTAGTTTTTCCCTTGCGGGGTTTTGCCTCTGACCTAGATAGAATTGCTTCCATCCCCGGCAGACCGACTGCATAGGCGTTTTCGATTCCCCAGAGTCCCTGGGTACTCAACTGTTCTAGACCACGCAATCTGATAACAAGAGCAGCAGCATAGTCTCTATCTGTTTCGTATCCACACCTATCACATTTATGCACTCGGAGCGACAGTTCCTTTTTGCCTGTATGCGTGTTGCATTTAGGGCAGGTCTGGGATGTACCATCTGGGTTGACACGGGCAAAGTAGACAAGATGTTTCTTCGCTACCCATTCGAGTAGATTGAGGAACTGTGCAAAAGCCGCCATCTTGCGGTATGCTTTCGCAGCATACCCCTAGACATAGCTTTCAGATTCAAGTCCTCAACAAATATCATTCCAATCCCATCTTTTTTACAAAGACGGTTGGCTAGCTTGAACTGCCAATCTTTCCTCACGCTGCCGATGTGGTTGTGGAATTTAGCAACCTTGATTCTTGCTTTTTCGCGGTTGGCAGAATCCTTTTTTGTTCTGGCATACTTGCGTTGCAGCAATTCAAGCTTGCGGTACAAGGATGTCAGGAATTTGGGTCTAGCAATAAATTCCTTATCGGAGGTTGTTAGAAATTTTTCCATTCCTAGGTCGATGCCCAGTGCATCCCCATGAGGGTGAGCATCTGGAATTGAAACATCAGACTCTATTGTGAATACAGCTTCCCAGCTATCAGCTTTTCTCAACACTCTAACTTGCTTAACCACAAACCCATCTGGAATTGGTCGATGTAAGTTAATCGGCATTCTCCCAATCTTGGGCAAAGTGATCCCCCCCATCCCCCCTTTAGTTCCCCCCTTGGTCAGGGGGGTTAGGGGGGATGCTTTGAACTGAGGAAAAAGCATTGACTTCAGTTGCCCAAACTTCTTGAAGCGAGGAAAGCCAAATCCTTTGCTCTGAAAATAGTTCCAAGCATCGTGCAATCTCCGAATCGTAGTTTGCCAGACCTGAGCCGGAACTTCTGCTAATGAGGGAATTTTTTTCTTGGCTTTTGGGAGTGCGTTCTGCTGGTTGTAGTAAGTTGGGAACGGCTGGGAAGCGGGAATTATATATTCTTGCTCCAACGAACAATAATCCAAACTACATTTACGCGAATTTACCCAATCTTTTATTTCTCGCAAAGCATGATTATAAACCTTGCGGGATATCTCCAACCAATCGAGCAACATTTGCTCTTGGCTGGCATCTGGGTAAATTCTGTAGCGATAGTTCATTATTAGATTCATGTCTATATTCTAACATAGAACTGCTAGTCTATAGACCTAAGCTAATTGTCAATTTTATCGGTATTGACCGAATAAAATTGACGAAAGGGGATGTCCATGTATCCCGTCGCCAAATCTTTGATTATGGCGCGGGACTTATAGCCTCCCCCAAACCCCCCACCATTAGTTAATTAATCCTCCAAAATCGGATCTTCTCCATTTTTCCCAGCTTATCTATCTTCCTGGACACCAAGGCTTCGCTAAACTGGGAGTGGAGCGCGTGCATTGCGCCCCAAAGTCAAAGTGGCGAATAGCAGGAAAGAGCGATCGCATGAACAAATCCCGCATACAAACCGGCAAAAAGCACCCAATCGCAAGAGGCAGAGCAAATCTAGGCGCGATTGCAGCCAGTTGGCTGCTCCTCCAGGGAATGCTAGCAGCCTCCCCAGCCTTAGCTAATTCTCCCCCGCAGCAGCCATCCCCCTCCCCCTCGGCGCAGCCATCCCCCCCCACCTATGGCGATCTGATCGAGAAAATCGAATCCGGTCAAGTCACCAGCCTGGAAATTGACCCAACTCAACAGGTTGTCAGAGCCAAGTTAAAGACTCCGATTGACGGCAAATCTGAATTAGTAGTCCCGATATTTCTGCAAAATCCAGAACTAATTAAAAAACTACACGAAAAAAAAATTCCCTTCGCAGTACAACCCACTGCCGATAACAGCGCTGCCTTGGGATTTGTAGTCAACCTGCTATTAATTATGGTATTAATCGCAGGATTGCTGATGATTTTGCGTCGGTCGGCAAATGTTTCTAACCAAGCGATGAACTTTGGCAAATCTCGCGCCCGCTTTCAAATGGAAGCCAAAACCGGAGTGAAATTTGACGACGTAGCAGGTATTGAAGAAGCCAAAGAAGAACTGCAAGAAATCGTCACCTTCCTCAAACAACCAGAAAAATTTAGCGCCATCGGTGCGCGCATTCCTAAAGGCGTTTTATTAATTGGACCACCGGGAACTGGTAAAACTTTATTGGCTAAAGCGATCGCAGGCGAAGCAGCCGTTCCTTTCTTCAGTATTTCCGGTAGCGAATTCGTCGAAATGTTCGTCGGCGTCGGCGCATCCAGAGTCCGAGATTTATTCAAAAAAGCCAAAGAAAACGCCCCCTGTTTGGTATTCATTGATGAAATCGATGCCGTAGGCCGTCAACGCGGCGCAGGAATAGGCGGCGGTAACGACGAACGCGAACAAACTCTCAACCAATTACTAACAGAAATGGACGGGTTTGAAGGCAATAGCGGTATTATTATCATCGCCGCTACGAACCGTCCCGACGTATTGGATGCGGCTTTATTGCGACCGGGAAGATTTGACCGTCAAATCTTAGTCGATGCCCCCGACTTTAAAGGACGCTTAGAGATATTAAACGTCCACTCCCGCAACAAAAAACTCGACCCGGAAATATCTTTAGAAACCATCGCCCGTCGCACTCCTGGATTTACCGGCGCCGACTTGGCAAACTTACTCAACGAAGCTGCAATTCTAACTGCCAGAAGGCGCAAAGAAGCCATCACAATGGATGAAATTAACGATGCCGTTGACCGCGTTGTTGCCGGGATGGAAGGCACGCCCTTGGTAGATAGCAAGAGCAAGCGATTGATAGCGTACCACGAAGTAGGACACGCCATTATCGGCACTTTACTTAAAGACCACGACCCAGTGCAAAAGGTAACATTAATTCCCCGGGGACAAGCGCTGGGTTTAACTTGGTATACGCCAAATGAAGAGCAGGGATTAATTTCTCGCGCTCAAATTTTGGCCAAGATTACTAGCATTTTAGGAGGACGCGCCGCCGAAGAAGTAATCTTTGGCGATGCGGAAATTACCACGGGTGCTGGTAATGACTTGGAAAAAGTATCATCCTTGGCGCGGCAAATGGTAACCCGTTTTGGCATGTCCGACTTAGGGCCAGTTTCCTTGGAAAATCAGTCGGGCGAAGTGTTTTTGGGGCGCGATTTTGTGGCGCGAAACGAGTACTCGGAAGAAATAGCCGCGCGCATTGATTCCCAGGTTCATAATATTATCCAGCATTGTTACGAACAAGCCAAGCAAATTATTCAGGAAAACCGTACCTTAATCGACCGCTTGGTAGAAATTCTCGTCGAGCAAGAAACGATTGATGGTGATAAATTCCGTCAAATCGTCGCCGAACACGTGCCACTACCAGAGCAGCCATTAGCATCCAGTTTTTAACCAGTAGGGGCACGGCATAGCCTAATTTTTGGTTGATATCAAAGCTTTTCTGATGCCGTGCCCCTACAGGCTGAAATTTATTTCAACGCTTCTTCCGCTGGTAAACTAGGCGGGCGAGACGCCCATCCCACAAGAGTGTTTCTGGTTTTGTGGCGTGGGCATCCTGCCCGCCTCGATTTTCATCCCGGGCGAGACCCCCATCCCACAAGAGTGTTTCTGGTTTTGTGGCGTGGGCATCCTGCCCGCCTCGATTTTCATCCCGGGCGAGACCCATCCCACAAGAGTGTTTCTGGTTTTGTGGCGTGGGCATCCTGCCCGCCTCAAATATTTTTGCCAGAGGTGTCCTGAAATTTATCGCATCCGCCACCGCTTCACAGACTCTTGCAATTCAACAGATAACCATTCATCGTACTGGGGATAAACGGGTAAACGGGGCATTAATTTCCACCCAGCAGGCTGTAAAATTTCTTGTAATCTCTGATAGTGAGGATGGGGATAATCGGGATTGACTTCATCTTTTGGTCCAATTCCGCCTAAATCTCTCGCACCCGCCTCTAAACAAGCTAATAACCAATTGTCATCTTGCACTAAATTGGGAGGAATTTGTATCGTAATATCTGCTGGCAGAATTGCACGGGCAGTTGCGACGATTTCCGGTAATTGAAGCAAATCAAAACCAGGTGCATCCCAACTCTGCCGTTCCCCTGGACTATAAGGTTGTAAAATAACTTCTTGTATGTGTCCCCAGCGTTGGTGAATGCTTGCTATTGCTTCTAAACTTTCCCACCAATCTTGCTGTGTTTCTCCAATTCCCAACAGCACTCCAGTAGTAAATGGAATTCGCAATTCTCCCGCCCATTCTAACTGTTGCAACCTCACTTCTGGTAACTTACTCGGTGCGTGGCGGTGAACGGTTTGCAACAGTTTGGGCGTTAATTGTTCTAACATTAACCCCATTGATACATTAACCTTTTTCAACTGAGCCATTTCTTCATAACTTAATGGCCCCGCATTTGTATGGGGTAAAAATCCAAATAAAAGTGCTAATTTACACATATCATATATGCGCTGGAACCAGAGCGTACGCCTCGAAGACCGTGGATGCACCTCGCCGCTGAGGATGAGAATCTCGCAAATTCCACGATGAAGCGATTGCAGAATTCCCTCAGCCTCTGGCAGCGTCAGCCAAGGACTTTGACCAGGTTCGGCGCGAAAGTTACAATAAGCACATTGATTAAAGCATTCATAAGTGGGAACTACCGTATAAGCCGGACTATAACTAATAACGCGAGAAGGTATCATAGCAAAGATTCTAAACGTAGTGCGTTAACGAAGTGTAACGCACCGCTACCACCATATAACTCCAGAATCCCGGTTTCTCCAAGCAACCGGGATTCTCAAACAGAACTATTTTCACTTGATTTACCTACCTGCACTTACAGCACAAGCCAAGGCACCTTTAAACATCGCTCTCACTCCCAAAATCAAAAATTAGATCGTGCACCCTGATGAATCTCGGTTTAACCCTCAACTCACCAGATTTTTTTCCCCACCCTGATTCCAACGTTTCTTGGCATAGATATTTTTAACGTGGGTTTTGACCGTATTGAGACTAATATGCAACGTCGCGGCAATTTCTTGATAGCTATAATCCTGGCGCAATAAAGACCATATTTCCATTTCCCGGTCGGTAAACTGGTATTTTTGCTGCTCGAACTGCAATTCTTCTTGCAGGATTTCGTTGCGGTTTTCCAAGAATACTAAAATATACTGGGCGCGCCCTGTCCCTCTAGAATCGTCACTTGCATATGAGTTTAGCCAACTCGCCCGGACGCGAATTGTTTGTCCTCCAGCAGCTTGACACTCTAAAATCACAGGTTGATCGCTACCGTTGCCGTTTTTGATTAATTTGTGGCAAATTTCAGAAACTACTTCCGGTAAACCTGCCCAGGAGGGATCGTTCTCCGCTAAAGTTTGGCACAGTTCCTTAGCTTGTCGATTCACGTAGACGGGTTTAACGTTGCGGGAGATAATCATCAAACCTTCGCGCAACGACTCAGCCAGAATCTGCCAAGACCAATCAAACGTGGCTGGTTTGGGTTGGGAGACTTCCTCGTTGAAGTTGTGCCGATCCCACCTTGAATTTAAGATCCATGTTCCTTCTGAGGCAATAGGCAGTGTGTGGACTGTCATCTGTATAATCCCTTAACTCCTGATGCCATCTTCGTGTGGGCGTTGGTGAAGTCGCAATGAGCAAGCTGTAACCCTCACCAATTCCCTGAAGTCAAACCCCATCAGTAGAAACAGGGTGAATCGCCCTGAAGTAGGGTGAAGTTTTTTGGAGAAATCAGCTTTTCCAGTTGCGGCTGCGAAATAATAAATCTCAGGCTATGCCATCGCAGCCACGAAGCCAAGTCGGAACATGGCCCAATCCCAGGCAACGTTGATGTATAGAGCAACGATTTGAGCGCAATTGCGCTCAAAAAACAGTAAAAGTTGGATTTGGCAACCGATTCGTAGAATAGAGCGACCCGTGACGACAAAACTGGAGGGGGTGAATCGGTTTGTCCTTTACAGCACCCTCTCTACTTATATTCCAACGAGCGATCGCAAAACGCCTCACCCGTTTGGGTAGTTCTTCAGACTATCACCTGAACATCTTATGAACCCAATCAGCTTAAACCAGTGGTTTTCCCTCGACCAACAGCGTAACTACGTCTCAAAGCTAACGGGGCGGAATGGTTTAACTCGTCGTCGGGCGGAGTACTTTGTCAAGTTGTGGGCGTACTTACTGCTGAAGCAGCAACAAGAGATGGGGAACGGCAAGGTGCAACCTTTGAGGGAACTTTCCCCATTGATCGGGGCGATGCCCTGTACCCATCGCGAGGCGGCAGAACTATTTTACTCGGACAAAGAAAGGGGAAGCGATCGCGCTGCCGGAATGATGATCGACCAGCTGGTGTACCTCGGTTTAATTAAGAAAAAATTTGACGGTAGCACAATAAGCATTGAAATCCGCCCTCTACCAGAACTTAACCCACGACCCCAACCAGAACAACCCATAAGGGTTAAAACCGATGCCTTCAATCCCAGCAACGATGCCGTCCTCGCCGCCAATCTAATTGTCCGCAACTACAGCTGGTTGAATCCAGAAGGGACGCCTACCTACAGGATTGTTAGGTTACTGCGGGGTTGGGCGCAGCAATACCCGATGGGGATGCGGGTGCTGCGTCGTTGCGATGATGAAAATGTGGTTGGATTTTACATGCTGTATCCAACTGCAAGGGAATCTGAGGAAAACTTTTTTCTGCCGCCCAGCAAAAGCCTCTACGTGACAGTCAATCTTGAAACCGATCCGATGGCACTCGCGACTCCAGGCGATCGCGATTGTACCGTTGCCTTTGTTCGGTCTTGGACTGTTGATGCTGCTTTTCTGCAAAAAGACTACCTGACTCAATTTGTACAGGACGTGCAGCAGACGCTTCGCCAGATGCAGCAAGAATTTCCCAACCTCTGCGACCTCTATGCTATGGTGTTCCATCCGGAACACGACGAACTGCGAATAGCTTTGGGTTTCCAAAAAACCGTTGAAGATACTCAGCTACCCCTCAGCTGGATCTATCAACCAGTCGATCGATTTTTAGCCTTGGATGTCCCTCAAGCACTGGCGAACCTTAAACTATCTCTGCCTGAATAATTGTGAACCGTGCAGCGCCTATAAGCTGCGCTAATACCATTGATAACTACTACCAATCAAAAATAAATGCAACAGATATTTACAAAACTAAATAAGTGGGTTAATGTATATACATCGGAAGGCAAAACCGACCGACAACCTTGAAAAATAAATCATTCCAG
>NZ_JBHFNP010000250.1:0-11788 GCF_041929235.1 Microseira sp. BLCC-F43 | reverse complement strand
TCGAACTACCGCATTCTTGTCAGTCGGGCTAATCTGCGTCCTGAAGCTGAACTCTACCCGTTTAATCTGCGCGAATCAATTCCCCAATTCTTGCTTCCTTTGCAGCCAGGAGATGAAGAACCTGTTGTGAATTTATCTGAGATTTTGGAACAGGTTTACCAGGAGGCGGCTTTAGATTTTGCGATCGATTATTCAGTGCAGCCTGTTCCAGCGCTGAGCGATAGCGATCTTCAGTGGGTGCGATCGTTGATGGAATCCTAAAATAGGAACTACGGCTGCGATCGCGATTTACATAATTTATTCTTGTTAGTCAGAGTCAGCACTCATAGTGTCCACGTAAGTAATGAGGGCTTTGGAAACGACACTTTCTTCGAGGTAATGTTTTGCGATTTCAGCAAGGGTTGCTTTTGTGGCTTTAAAGTGGCTTTCTGGGTTGAAGAGTTGGCGCTTTAAAATTTGCAGTTGTTTTCGTATTTTTTCCCACTGAGTCGGGTTCGTATTTTGGATTTCGCGAAATTCGACATCAATAATTTCAGCAGCTTGGACTTCAGTAGTTGGCTGGTGGGTTTGCTGAATTTGATGTACCAATTGGCGAAGTTCGATGGTTTGTTGTTTTAAGGTTTCATCGTTTGCATAATTGTGGGTATGAGTATGGATGCCTTGTTCAAAGTAGTTGTTAGTATTAATGACGCGCTTAGGTTCTTGGGACACTTTTTTGAACTCCTGGGTAAGTATGTCTAACTTATTATGTACCAAATCTTCTATACTTGACTCTTCGCTTTGCGTTTTCCGAGGAGGTGGCAACCGAGCGATGTCGTAGTTGTATAATTTGCAACGAGATTGGATTGTGGCGATCGCCTCCAAAGGTCTTTCAACAACTATAATTGTTTCTGCAATTTGTCTCAAACGGGATAGGACTTCAGCATTACCTAATGTCTTGGCAGCATCCATTGCGTTTCTACAAATATCTTCATTGAGGCTATCAAGAGCCTTCTTGAGTTGATTGACTACTTCTTGACTCTCTTTAAAAGCTTCTAGAAAGTCAATTGCCTCCTTTCGGATAGAGTATTCATCATCTTTGAATGCTGTTGAAATAATACTGGCCAAACCAGCTTTTCCCTGAAAGTTTTGCATTCCACGAAGCGCCCGCAAGCGGGCATCTTTATTTCCAGTATTTAGGGCATCTTCTAAGATAGGTACACCCTTACGATTATTTAATTTGCTTAATGAATAAGCAGCTCTGATCTGGATAATAAATTCTTTATCTTTCAAAGCTTGGTACAAACTGGGGATGTCTTTAGAATCTCCGAAGAATCCAAGACTTAATATGATTTCCCCTCGAACATTAACAGGTTTATAATGCAAAAACTTTCTTAGAGTAGGTAATACCTCCATTGCATTTTGCATACGTAAAGATCTTATAGCTTCTTCGCAAACATTATCGTCTATATCTTTTAGAGATCTAATAAGTGGGCTTATAGCTGATTGATCCTGGATTCGCCCCAGAGCATTCGCAGCAGAGGAACGTACAACCCGATCGTCCTTAGATAAAGCCTCGATCAGAACTGGTACTGCTCGCGAGTCACCAATGAACCCTAGATGCAATGCCGCACTAGAGCGAATAGAGGTTTCTGGATCGCTTTGCAGGAGATCGATAAGAGCCGTTACAGCATCTTTTAACACAGCGGAATTTAGCCATATTCCTAGTAAACCTATTTGGGTAACTGCTTCTGAGCGAACGAGCCAATCACCCTCGGATAAAGCACGGATCAATGTCGGGATAGCTGCGGCATTCTTTGTGTCACCTAGAAGTTGTAGAGCATCCCTTTTGGTATCGGCGTTGCCACTATTGAACTGTTCATTTAGTAAAGCGATTACTTCTTGAGGAACGCGCTGTCCTAGCGATTCAGCCGCCCTAGTTTTAACAGTACCATCCTCATGTTTTAACGCACTCTTCAAACAATCAATCGCTGCTCTTCCTTCCAACTCTCCTAAAACGTCTACAACAATACTGCGAACCCAAAAAAAATCATCATCTAGCAGTTGGTAAAGCTTTGTAACTACCTCTGGATTACCTAATTTTCCCAATGACTCGACTGCTTTCTGACGAACAGAAGAATCCTGATCTTTCAATGCCTCAATCAGATGCGTTGAAACTGTAGTATTTGCAAAATTGCCTAATGCTCGTGCAGCACGCCAACGAGTATCAGAACATCCATTTTTCAGAACATCAAGCAAAAATGGCAGCGCATTCTGCGACTGAGTTTGTTCTAAAAGCCAAATTGTGAGAGATGTCTGGAAATTTTTTTGAAGCAGGACGCTTACAGTTTCCTGCTGTAGAGAAATCGTGGCTTCTCCGGTCAACCTTGCTGCCAAATACAAATCAACATCTATTGCCAGTTTCACCATCCGCACAGCCAACGTATTAGATTCCACAAACGACATAGACATCGCTAGCGGTTCTGTCCACTTTAGATAGTTCAAGTAGTAACATTGCAATTCCTCATCACTCAAATTTTCCAACTGTGGTGCTAGCCACTCTGCTGCATAATATTCCTGAAACAGTTGGTGGTGAAACTCAATGTGAGTTCGGTCGCTAGCTACTTGGAGTAAGTGCCATTCCACTAAATCTTCTAACCACTCTTTCGCTTTTGTAGTATCCTCCAAAGTTGATGTGCGATCGCCTGCCAGAAACGTGGCTAATATTTTTTCTGCCTGAGTTTTAGGAATAGTAATCCAAGAGGCACTGGGTTGGCAGGGATCGGTATGAGGTTCGCCTTGAACCATCGTAAAGGCAAGATAGCTCAGTAGATCAAACGCAAAACGACGCGAGTCTTCAGAAACATTTCGATATCGTTCAGGTTTAAATTCCTCATATCGTCGCGCAAATTCCTTACGAAATAGATCGCCTCGGCTTTTAGGAATATTTTTATGATTCTGTTTAAAAACATCACACAACATCTTTAGCAGCAACGGCGTTTCTGCTAACTCCCGAAGCTTCCCTTGAATTTGCCGCCACAGTTCCCCACCCGTCTCCGGTAACTGCTTTTGGACAAACTCCCTCATCTGAGGCTCAGTTAACGGTAGCATTTCCAGTTTCTTAACATTTCCCTGAACTACTCCTGAACCTAGTTCCCGCGTTGTAATGATTAAAGGAACTTTTAAATCAGCACATACCTGTCTAAACTGATCGACTTCTTGCCAAGCTTGTTCGTTAGGTAATTCGTTCAACCCATCTAATAAGAGGAACAATCCTCTATCACGGAGGAAAGCTTTCAAGTTTTTCTCATCAAGGTCAAGCCACCATCCCAGCTTTTCTTGAATTGCTGCTAACACTGAACCTTTAAGACCCCGCAATTCAATCAAGATAGGTATTGGGGGAATCTCTCTCTTACCTTGCTCAATCGCTTCTAAACAGTGTCTTGACTCTTCCCACAACAGCCGCCGCAGTGAAGTTGATTTTCCTGAACCAGGTTTACCCACCAACAGCACACGATCTGGGGCATACTTTCGCAATCCCTCTAGCACTGCGAACTGCTCTCGCCTCTCGTTTTGTTGTTCCTGTGAGTTTGGCTGAGATGATACAGCAGTTTGTACCTGCAAGGGCAACTCAGCTAGCGTTGGAATATAGCGATCGCTTACCTCCCGCTTGGCGTCCTCCCGTGAAGTATCGAGAATCGATTGTAAGTAGCGCTGAAACTCGCTAAGGGCAATCATGCAAGAGTGAAGTTATATCGATCGCAAAAGAGCCTTTTCTATGATAAGCAAGTTATTCAGCATAATGCCTAGATAATTGGACTTTGGAGTTGACTGAGCCTCATCATTGCTAATTGCTGTAACAATTCAAGCAGCAGGGTGTAGCTACCCACAAGTTAGTCTCGCCAGAGTGAGGGAAAACCAATCGCAACGCTGGACTCGCTCACGCTGCCCTCAACTTCAACCAGAAAGCGCGATCGCAAGGGCATTGGCAACTAGGTGGCGATGGCTTTTGCTCTTGCGATCGCATTCGATCTATCGATTATAATCGGCGCTAACAAACGACTCTGCTCAACGACAGTTTCAAAAAGTCTGGCATAAATATCGCTTAATTGCTGAACCCTGGGGTCGAACATGGCAGTCGATTTAAAAGGATTTGGTTTTGATATTTGACAAATACTAATTCGTTTTCAAATCGGATTTCAAGTACTTCAGGTTAGGAAGTACTGGGGTTGCTGTCGCAATAGAAGGCTCCGGTTTCTCGGTTATAGGAAAACACGAGAATTCCATCGTGGTAATGAGCCTCTTCACAAGCAGGAAATTTCACATACCATCTGGGATAACTTTTATACTTTTCAATTTCAGCCAATAATTGCTTGGTCATCATAAAAACCCTTTATAAGCATCAAGAGGGAGAGGGGCTGCACCTGCCATCACAGGTTTCTGTGGCAAAGGAAATAGCTTTTCAACTTCTGCAATTCGCTTGTCCAAATCGTCTTGGGTAGGTCTTCTTTGGGTACTTCTTTCGGTCAGTTTCATCACCAGGCTGTCCCATTGTGCTGAGTTATTGCCCTCAATTTGTTGAATAACTTTTGGCACTTTTACCTGTTTTAGCAGGGGAACGCTGGCTTCCTCTTTATTGCTGTAAGCCGGATTGATGAAGATACATTTACCCGCAGGCAGTTTAAGAAATTGCGCCGGTTCAAATAGCTTGCGAGTTTTTTCTTGGTCTGAAACAGAACGACTAGATTTACCTCCACCTGTACTTTTGGAAACTTGTTTATATTTAATTTCCTCATCTCCCAGGTAAGCTGAGAACATGCGGGCAGATTCTTCCTCCCCTGGATTAAAAACAAATTTAGTACCGCAAGCTCCCAAAATTGCTTTCGCAAGTTCCTTGCCATAATACTTTTCTAATTGCCCCATATTCTGCCAACCTAAAATGCCGCAGAATCCTTCAGAACGAGACTCATTCAACCATTTGAATAAATCCGGCAGAAATAAGCTGACTAATTCATCCAACACCACAATTAAAGGGTCAAGCCGTTTCTTAGCAATGTTGCGAGCTACAATCATGTGTAGGACGCTACACAGCAGGGGGCCAACGGCATCGCGGCGTTCTCTGTCCATACCAAAAATAATCATTTGCTTGCCTTTAATATCTAAAGGCAAAGTGGTTTTACCAACAAAACATCCCAAGGTATTTTTATTCATAAATCTGGTAAACATTAACGATGCAGTTCCTGCAATCCCAGCGACGGTTTTTTCCGAACCCGCAGAGGAGAATAGCTGACCAAAAGCAATCCGAATCCAAGGATTGAGATTAGCAGCCATTAATCGATCTACGACTTTTTCAGAAGAAAGGATAGCCGCAGACATCATAATGTCAGGATACTGAGTACCTTTAGTCAGCATTAAAACTGCTTCAGTAAGTTGGTCACCTGCTGGCCCAAAAAAGGCATCTTCGTTTCCAGTCGCATTTAATTTGAAATTTTTGTTAATAACCGTTGCCATTTGACGCGCCGTTTCCCCATCGGTTTCATCTCTTAAGAAATCGATGGGATTGCAGACTTCGCTTTCTGGAAAACCAGGGGCAAAAATATGCACGTCATAGCCTTTCTTTTTGGCATAACTTGCTACTTTAGCCTGAGAGGGATATTTGAAATCATAGAGAACGATGGGAAATCCTTGATCTATGGCAGAGTAAATCATTGGATTAATTGCTGAAAAGGATTTCCCACTCCCCGGTGCGCCGATGACGGCTGTACCTCGCTGTACGTCGGGAACGTATAATGTTACAGCACCGCTTTCTTCTTTCTGAGTTGGTGGGGCTTTAACCTTTAAATCTGGCTTGAATTTGTGCTTGCCAATATACAAGCAGGCGCTGTCGCATTTGGGCAATTTGATTTGTTGAAAGGCTTTCTTCTTTGCTTTAGCAATTTCTCGACTATTTCCGAAATAGCTGGTTGCTAGTTTGCCTTTTTTACGACCCGATAGTTTGTCTTGGAAAAATACAAACAGGAGAACGCATAGCAAAAAAATACCTTGAGGTGTGAGAAATTGCCTGGTGTATTTTCCCCAAGGATGATTGGGTTTTTGGAGTTGATTAACAATCTCAACGGGTTGGTTTGACATGAGTATTACCTTCAACTTTGAATTGGTTAACTAGGGCGAACTCGCTGCCGTTATAGCAATAGTCGAATCGCGTGCTGACTGAATCTTTGGCAAGAGGAGTGGTAGTAATAGAGATGCAAGGCTGTGAGTTTTTCCAGTTGTTAGATAAAGCCTCAATTTGGGGGAGTAATCCCTGAGTGGGAAGGAGACTTTTAAATATGGGGCGGTATTGCTCTTGGTTGTTGCGAATGTAGCCAGCTACGAGGCATCCACCAATGCCACATAGTTCTGAAGGAAAGGCGATGAAAAAGATGGGGTGTTTTTGATTTTTGACTTGAATTTTTAGGAGTTTGATTTGGGATGGATCGGCGGTTGGATTTGAGTAATTTTCTTGAATCGCTGGCTCGATTAATTCGGGAAAGGCAGTACTTTCTTGCCATTGGGAAAGGGAATTATCCTGAGATTTTATCAAAGCCCAGATCGCAATAGGTGTGAGGATAATTCCCAGAAGAATCGCTAAGTTTTTGCGCGGAATCTGAATCAGCACGGTATGCTAACCACCTGTCAAATTGATTTTGAGGTATTGCTCTGCTATCTGACGACCGTATTCCTGGACTGTTGTCCCTTGTATGTTAGAAATTTGTGCGTTTATAGGAATGGCTTTGCCGCCAAAGAAGATTTGACCGACTCGTTCGAGTAAGGGTGTTCCCGATAAGTTTTGTTCGGCTTGTTCGATTATTTTTTTGATGTCTGATTCCCAGATTTGACGTTGTTCAACCAGAGGGAAAGCAGCGAGTACCGCTTCTTTGGTGACGGTTTCTTTGTTGTCAATTTTTGACAGGATTTCTCGTCCACCTGGGGTTTGGTTGAGGATAGCTTGTACCTCTGTGCGATCGCTCCTCAACCCAAACCGGCCCAAAGGCGCTGCACAAGAGGACTGACACTGGATCGGGCCAACCGCACCCCCATCCCCCGGAAGCCGACCCGCAGTACTTTCAACCGCTTCAATGGCTTGGAAAAATTGGTTAATATTGATACCTTTAACCGCCTCCGTAGTCGGTTGAGCGAGGTTTGTCGGTTGGGTTGGATTGATAGCCGCTTGAGAGGTTGCGGGTTGTTCTGTTTCGTTCGGTTTAATTGTTTGCGGTGTCGATTCAATAGTGGCATTTCCAACAAAAATTGGTTGCTTTTCTTTAACCACCATCAAAGGCAAAGGGCCGAGAAAATAGGGGCTGCATCCTAAATCTGGCATCCCCCGCTGGCAGATGCGGAAATACATCGCCAGCGTTGCAGTTCCTTTCGCTTCGTCCACGCTTTCAACCACCACTTTAAAACCGTTACCAAAGGGATGGCGTCCAGCGGGTTCCTTGCCATTATTCAACTGTCCGAGAGAGCCAAATCCTCCCCTGACTAATTGGGTTTTTCCAATCCACAGCGCCCCTTGTAAACCGCCTTGCGCTAATTCAACGTGCATACAATCTTTATCGCAAGGAACGTTGAAGCCTTCTTGTTGACTTCCTGATATAACTCGTTTCTGGCGGTCTTGTTCTATTTGTTGGAGCGGTACATCCATTAGCGCTACCATATTTCCCACGGGTGCAGGGGCGTTGGGAAATTCGCTCAACGGCACGCGAGCAAGTCCTGGTACGCCGTTAATTGGGGTTGATTGCCAATTGTTGAAAGCTTCGAGGGGGACTGTTTCAATCCCTGGAATTTGGGTTAATCGGTATTTGCTTAAGTCAATTTGTCCTAATTGGGTAAATTGAACTTGAGGGTTCTTTTCAAGAAGTTCTCCCAATGTTTGATTAGGCAACCATCCAGGTGGCAACACTTGCCCTACTAATTCCTGAATCGGTGGCATTTCTCCCAAAGTTTTCGTTAACATCTGGGGCATAGCTTTCACTAGGTCTTGAATGTTTTGAGTTTCCAATAGTTTGAAATCGGATAACTTGATAACATCAAGCCTGATGCCAGGCTTTTGAGCAATTTGATTGAGGTCAAACTTTTGGAGTTTGAACGCGGCTTCAAAATCTCCCAAAGTAAAGATTTGACTTGGGGTTTGTCCTGCATTCCACGACCGCGTTTGACCGTAGGGAAGTTCTGCCGAACCGCTGATTTCAAACGCGGGGAGGTTGTCGAGGGTTATTTGTGCAAAATCTGGAATCGGCGCATTGTTAAAGTTTTTATATTGTCAAGAAACTCTGACATAGCTTTTTGATTTCCGTATAGTTACGGATGTGTAAAACATTAAAACAATATTATGTTCAATATAATGCCCGTTGCACTAAGACATCGCTGAGATATAGGTATTTACGAGTAAATGTTTAACAACGGATACAGGAAAGAGGCACAAGAAAGACTGCGCCGTGCAGTCGAGAAGTATGAAAACGCCTGTAAGTATTTACAAAATGCAGTTGGAAGTCTTTATCAAACGCGAGTCAAGCGTGGGGTTGAGACTATACAACTATGCGAGAATTACATTAACACGCTTGCTAACTCGCCAAAAGAATTTAGTAAAGTCGTTGCAAAACTGAAGTTTCAACTCAAAGAAATTACTGGGAAAGATTGGGAACTAATTTATTCAGATCCCAACACCAATGTAGTAGCAGGTACTGCTGGTGCAGGAGTCATGGCAGGAGCAGGAGTTGCCTGTTTTGGGCCAGCAGCAGCAATGGCAATCGCCACAACTTTCGGAACAGCCTCAACAGGTACTGCGATTGCTTCTCTTTCCGGTGCAGCTGCCACTAATGCTGCTTTGGCTTGGTTGGGGGGCGGTGCTGTTGCAGCAGGGGGTGGAGGCATGGTAGCCGGAAACGCATTGCTTGCACTCGCTGGACCGATTGGCTGGACGATCGGTGGTGCGACTTTAGTCGGTAGTGGAATCATGCTAAGTAAGCAGAATGAGAAAATTGGCAAAGAAGCTAACAGCCGCGCTCTTGAAATTGAAGGTGACACAGCTAAAGTCAACATAACCAAGACAGAAGTAAACTTGCTCGAAGAGGAAACTGTCAAACTAGCTAACCTTATTCAAAGTGAACTGCAATACTTTAAGCAGAATGCACCTTTGAATTATCTGGATTTTAGCCAATCTCTCAAACAAAGGCTGGCGACTTTAATCAATTCCATTAATTCGCTGAGCGAGTCGCTTAAAAAGACCGTAGATCTAAAACTGTAATTATAATTTGGAGTGCAGCATTTTTCTCTAGCAACTAGGGAGTAATGCTGCAAATTTTTAGATATGGAAGAAAGAGAAAACAAACACCAGACAACTCAATTCGTTGCAGCAATGGTAGCAGAGGAAAATTTGCGCCATGCAGAACAGCTTGCAGCGGAACTCAGTAAGCAAGACCGTGCCTTTTTTGCAGCGGTTGGGGAGATCGACAAAGTTCACGATTTCTTGGGCAGTCCCGAAAACATTCTGGGAAACCCAAACACGAAACACGGTGAAATAGCTGAGCAAGTGGAAGTCGGTATCCGCAATGCTAAGTCCCTTTTGAACTCCTCTGAAACGCGCGCCACTTTTGAGGGAGTGGGTAGAACAGCACCGGAAGATTATTTAATTGATGGGGTTAAGGTACAGTCTAAATTTGTCAATGGGATTGGACATAATCTAGACCACGTTCTTGACCATATGAAGAAATACGAAAACTTTGGAAGAGATGGGTCATATTACCATATACCTAAAGACCAGTACGAAACTATTCAGAAAATATTGAAGGGCGAGGATGTTGAGGGAGTAACTAGCCGCACTGCTCAGAAAATCCAAGAAAAAGCTCAAGAAATTGAGCAACTTTCTGGTCGTCCTTTTAGCCATACTGTCAAATCTGCCTCATCTAACTACGAAGACGTGCAGGTAGGCAAAGTTAACGATACGCTAGAGCGCCGGGAGCAAGAATTAAAGAGAGAAAACGAACAAATTAAGGACAAGATACGCACCGATGCTCAACCTAGCTTTGCTGATTTTGGTCGCGTTGCCGTTAAGGGTGCTGTTATCGGAGGTAGTATTCGATTCGCTACTAAGCTTTACGCCAAGTATAAGGAAGGCAAAAACGTTTTTAAGGGCGAGTTAACACTAGAAGATTGGAAAGAAATTGGATTCGATACCGCGAAAGGTGCTGCGCTCAGTAGCATATCGGCAACGGCAATTTATGGGTTAACTAATTTTGCTAATATGTCTGCACCTTTAGCAGGTGCTTTTGTCAGTGCTGGCATGGAAATTGCTAGCCTAGTCGGCAGTTTGAATCGTGGAGAAATTACTTCCGAGCAATTTGTTGAGTTAAGTCTATTTGCTTGTGCTGATTCGGCAATTGTTGCTGCGGGAGCTACGGTCGGACAAGCTTTGATTCCAATCCCTGTGGTAGGTGCAGTCATTGGCGCGATCGCAGGTCGCATGGTTTCAGGTTTCTGCAAGCAGTTATTAGGGGAAGACACTCAACTTGCTTGGCAAGTGGAACAATATTACCAACAGTACCTCGCTAAGATTGACCGAGCTTACAAGGCGGTTGTTGCTAATCTCGTTGCTACATATGAACGACTAGGTAACCTGGCGGAAGCGGCTTTTAATCCTAACTTAAACCTCGAACTGAGAATGCAAGCTAGCATCAAATTAGCTGAAGCATATGGCGTTCCTGATTCCAAGATTATTCATAATGTAGATGAGCTTGACTTCTTTATGCTGAGTTGATATGATTCCAATATTACCATCGCTATGCTTGCGATACAAATGCTTTTTACCCAGCATGAAACCCGAATGATAGAAAAATTGTAAAATTTTAACCTAAACAAAATATATATGGCTGTTACCAGAGAAGATTTTGAAGTGAAAATAAACGAGGTTGGAGAAAACTTGTATCTCTCACACTTTCATTGTTTTCTGTCCTTGAAGCATGAGCTTTTCTACAAAGTCAGTTGTTTTGATTTCTTCAGCACCAGCAACAGTGTAGGTGCAATAGAGTCTTAAAAATTTGGTCTTGCGAATGCCTTGTTGGGTTAATTCTCTAATTCTCAATCTTTCGGAACGGGCAAGTAATTTTAACTCATCTTGAGTGCAGTTTTCTTCAATGGTTTTGAGGATTTGCTGACGGTCAAAGTCATCGGTGAAAGAACCGATGTGCAAGGTTAACAGTTCACCTTTGGGCAGTTCTTTAAGTCCGGCTTCAATTCCCGCAAAGATGGGGTAAACTTGTTCATCTGGTAATGAGGGGTGAATGCCTTTGCAATCAAAGCAAAATTTAATAGAATTTCCTTTGCTTACAGTTAGTTTTAAGGGTTTTCTTCTGGCTGTTGCTAGTAACAAAAAGTGGAATTA
Organism: Microseira sp. BLCC-F43; assembly: GCF_041929235.1. Taxonomy (NCBI): domain Bacteria; kingdom Bacillati; phylum Cyanobacteriota; class Cyanophyceae; order Aerosakkonematales; family Aerosakkonemataceae; genus Microseira; species Microseira sp. BLCC-F43. The sequence continues at coordinate 390 of NZ_JBHFNP010000250.1, read as the reverse complement.
TGGAACTATTTTTGACAAAAATAGTAACTTTTGATATACACCAATTTATCATTTAATATACTTTTGCTAACACCGATTTAGTTGAAAAATATTGATCGATCAATTATTCAAGTTAAAAATTAGGGTTACTCTGGGATAATTATGAAGAAGTAGATCGCAGAAAACCTCAGATGACGCGATTCATTTACGATCAATTTGCCAAAGATTATTTATCGGAGCTGCTATCACCTATAGGAGCAGTTATTCCCGGTCGTGATGTAGCTTCAGAAGTCCGAGAAATAGATGTTTACTTTACTCCATCAAGCGCAGCATCAGATTATGTCGAAAACCTGGGATTGTTGGGAAAAATGGCAACCACTGCCGCCCTTTTTGAACCGTTTCGCAATCCTG
>NZ_JBHFNP010000025.1:0-9814 GCF_041929235.1 Microseira sp. BLCC-F43 | reverse complement strand
GCTCGCACACCTGCGTCGCCTTTCTTCTTCTCTCCAAACCTTCGACTGGCAGATGCCAAACTGGGAACGAGTGCGACTTGGTGCCCAAATCTTAACTGAACACTACCCCGTTCTTAGAATTACCATATTTCCCGATGGGCGTGAATCGATTACCGGGCGAAACTTACCCGCAGATTTGACAGAAAGAAAAAAATATGGTATAGCGGCTTGGGTAGCAGAAGGGGGGGGTAGGGAGCGATCGCTAGCGACTCACAAGACAGGTAATTACCTATCGCCTTGGCTGGCATTGCAGCAAGCGCAAAAATACGGTGCAAAAGAAGCCATATTAGTCGATGCATCGGGCAATTGGTTAGAAACCAGCACCGGCAACCTGTGGGGATGGCAAGATGGTAGGTGGTGGACGCCGCCAGTAGCAGCGGGAATTTTACCAGGATTAATCAGAGAGCAGCTAATCGATCGGTTGCACAGCCAAAATGAGAAAGTAGGGGAAGAACCCTGGACGGCTGATTTTGTGGCGGGATTGGAAGCTCTAGCCTATTCCAACAGCGTACTCGAAGTAGTCCCCATCCACACCATCATCAGGAGCAGCGCCGCAGGTCAGCAAGTGAGAAACCCAATTACCCATTACCCATTACCCATTACCCACCCAGCGTTCCCAAAATTGCATCTTTAACCCAGCCGGTCGCCAATTCTGAGATAAGTTAAGATAAATTAACACAAGGTAATTACAAAAAGTCCTGGGTCAGCACCCCGCTCTAAAGACGCGGGGCGTGAAAGCCTCAAATCTTTAGGTAGCTGACCAGCCTAAGTCCCGGCAACGGGGAAACGAAGTTATCGGCAAGCGTTCAAGTTCCTACCTGCGAATGCGTAGCCAGTTTGTAGATCTAGAACTCAAAAGTTAAACAGTTTTACTCGGGGTAAGACAGTGCTTTTGAGATAGTACCGACCGATAACCTTGGCCTTGCTAACTTGACTCCCGAAAGGGAAGTTTCACCAGGGGTAACCATACCCCTCCACCCCGAAAGGGGACGACGCCTTATACCGCCGCGTCGTGTTCCGACCTGGTCTCTTGACACACGGTTTCCACATTCCAGGAGACTTTTAGATGATAAAAGCTAGGAGGATTGACCAAGAGTGAATAAACAATGGAGAAATGCAGGGCTGTACGCATTGCTAGCCCTTGTCGTGGTTGCATTAGCTACGGCATTTTTTGACAAGCAAGCCCCGACTAGCAAGACTTGGCGCTACAGTCAGTTCATTCAGGAAGTCCAAAAGGAAAAAAACAGAGAATTTGATAAAGTCAGCATCACCGCTGACCGGACTAAGGCGCGGTTTAGGGATCGAAACGACTCAAAGACCTGGATCTGGGTCAACCTCCCCAACGACCCGGATCTGATTAATATACTGACTCAAAACAAGGTCAATATTGAAGTATTGCCTCCCCAAGACGAAGGCTTCTGGCTGAGGGCATTGAGTAGCTTGTTCTTCCCCATCCTGCTTTTGGTAGGATTGTTCTTCTTGCTGCGCCGCGCCCAAAATGGCCCAGGTTCTCAAGCAATGAACTTTGGCAAGTCAAAAGCCAGAGTGCAAATGGAACCCCAAACTCAAGTAACCTTTGGGGATGTTGCCGGTATTGACCAAGCCAAGCTGGAACTCAACGAAGTTGTTGACTTCCTCAAAAACGCCGACCGCTTTACCGCCGTTGGTGCGAAAATTCCCAAAGGCGTGTTGCTAGTTGGCCCTCCAGGGACGGGTAAAACTTTGCTCGCTCGCGCCGTCGCTGGCGAAGCTGGCGTACCTTTCTTCTCGATTTCCGGTTCTGAGTTTGTCGAAATGTTCGTGGGTGTGGGTGCTTCCCGCGTGCGCGACTTGTTTGAACAAGCTAAAGCCAATGCACCCTGCATCGTCTTCATCGATGAAATTGACGCCGTTGGTCGTCAGCGGGGTGCCGGTCTAGGCGGCGGTAACGATGAACGGGAACAAACCCTCAACCAGTTGCTGACCGAAATGGACGGTTTTGAAGGCAATACTGGCATCATTATTATTGCCGCTACGAACCGTCCTGACGTGCTAGATGCAGCTTTAATGCGTCCGGGTCGGTTTGACCGTCAAGTTGTCGTAGATCGTCCCGATTACGGCGGACGGTTGGAAATTCTCAAAGTCCACGCCCGCGGTAAGACTTTGGCGAAGGATGTGGATCTAGAAAAGATTGCCCGTCGGACTCCTGGTTTTACTGGTGCAGATTTGTCTAACTTGCTCAACGAAGCCGCTATTTTGGCTGCACGTCGCAATTTGACCGAAATTTCGATGGATGAAGTCAACGACGCGATTGACCGCGTGTTGGCGGGTCCGGAGAAGAAAGACCGCGTAATGAGCGAAAAGCGCAAGACTTTGGTCGCCTATCACGAAGCTGGTCATGCGCTTGTGGGTGCGCTGATGCCAGATTACGACCCCGTGCAGAAGATTAGCATTATTCCGCGCGGGCGGGCTGGTGGTTTAACTTGGTTCACGCCGAGTGAAGATCGGTTAGATTCTGGTTTGTACAGCCGTTCTTACTTGCAAAATCAAATGGCGGTGGCTTTAGGCGGTCGCGTTGCTGAAGAAATTATCTTCGGTGAGGAAGAAGTTACTACTGGTGCGTCGAATGACTTGCAACAGGTGGCGCGGGTGGCGCGTCAAATGGTGACAAGATTTGGTATGAGCGATCGCTTAGGTCAAGTGGCGTTGGGTCGTCAGAACGGTAACATGTTCCTGGGTCGCGATATCATGGCGGAACGGGATTTCTCGGAAGCAACTGCTGCTGTGATCGACGATGAGGTTCGCAAGCTGGTGGCTGAAGCTTATAAGCGCGCTAAGGATGTTTTGGTGACTAATAAGCACGTTTTGGATCTACTGGCGGATATGTTGGTTGAGAAGGAAACTGTTGACGCCGATGAGTTGCAAGAGTTGTTGGCGAATAGCGATGTGAAGATGGCTGCTATTGCCTAATTGCAAATTTCAGATTTTAGATTGGGGAAATTCTGGTTTATTCCAGAGTTTTCCCAATTTTTTTAACCGCCAAGACGCCAAGAACGCCAAGGAAGAGAGGTAGGGAGAGATTTCGCTTGCTTTCTCTATCCTCTTTTTTTTACCGCAGAGACGCAGAGGACGCAGAGAAGAGAGGTGGAGAGAGGTTACTCGCTATCGTACATGTAGAGCTTTACGAAGTCTTCGGCTGCTGCTGGGTCTAGTTTTTCTAAACCGCTTTTAATCTCAAAAATGACATCTCCGGTTGGATCTCTCACCTCATTGACCCAACGACTAACATTGGCTGGAGCAATTTCCATTGCGATCGCCAGCTTGTTTTGACTAATGCCGTAGCTTTTCAACACCTGTTTCAGTGCTTTTCCTGCTCTTCCCATGCCCCTGATTTTGTCAAAGGGCTGATGTTCCCGTAAATGTTACCTATTAGGTAAGATCTTGTGTTAGTATCTTACCTAATAGGTAACTTTTTCCTGGCATACCCGATTTCCTATGATTGAAGACTTTCTATCCGAACCTAACAAAACCCCTACAACGCCGAATCCTAGTCCAAGGTCAGGCGATGACCGCGATCCTTTGAGAGTGTTGCTGATTGGTTCTCGTCAAAGGGTAATTCGAGAGAGGCACAAGCTATTTGCAAAGGGCTATGCTCAACTTTACGAATGGAGTCCTTTGCAACGCGCTCCTATTCCTGGTAAAGTCATGAGCATTTTGACTAAATATTCAGATCAAGTAGTGACTGAATTGCCCAAATTGGACAACAAATCTGATTGATTTTAATTGTTGGATTTGTGAACGGATATGGGTTGCGATCGCGCAGCGTGCCGGAGGAATATCGCTTTTTTACACAGCAATTTTGATTGGGGGGTTGGTGGGCGATCGCATCTTTATATCGAATCATAATGTGCCAAATTCGCTGATGTTAAACTAGAAGCAAAACAAGAGCTAAGTTGGGGCAACATAACTATGACAGCTACTCTACAAGCCACAGAAAAGCGCTACTACACCCCAGAGGAATATTTAGCACTGGAAGAAACCGCAGAATACAAAAGCGAATATCGCGATGGGGAGATCGTACCGATGACGGGTGGAACTACAAATCATAATCGAATCGCCAGAAATATGTTAATTGCCTTGACTTTGCAACTGCGAGGGCAAGATTATGAGGTTTTCATCGGTGATGTGCGCTTGTGGATACCTAAAACCAAACGCTTCACCTATCCAGATGTGATGGTAATTGCAGGTCAACCGGAATATTACGATAACCGGAAAGATACTATTACCAATGCTCAAGTCATTATTGCAGTTTTATCGAAATCAACTAAAGGTTACGATCGAGGAGATAAATTTAGAGCTTATCAAACAATTCCCAGCTTTCAAGAATATATTTTGCTTGACCAGAATCAGATGTTTATCGAACAGTATGTTAAACAAGCAAATAAGCGTTGGTCTTATAGGATGTACGATGAAGAAGATGCGGCACTAATTTTTAGTTCTTTTCAGGTTGAAGTACCTCTAGGGGATATTTATGAGAAGGTTGATTTTGCCGAAATAGAAGCTGAAGAATATCCAGAAGATTTAAAAGAAGATGAAGGGGAATCAGATCGAGTTTAAAGGGGTGTAGGGGCGGGTTTCACCAACCATCTTTGCCACCAACAGATAACTTAAATAAACCCGCCCCGACCAGGACGATAACGAAGCAACCAGACATAGTATAATTTAGCGTCATGTTAAAAACCTGATTTCTAAGGTATACAATAAAAGTATCTCAAAATCCATGCGCCCCTTTCCTCCAATGACAGAATCAACCCAGAAACGCCAAGTTCGCCGAGGTCGCATTTTTCCCGAACACCAAAGTAACCCAGAAACTCGCGCTAGACGGATCGCCCAAAGGCAAGAATTAGGTAAACGTTGTCGCCAAATTTTCGAGCAAATTCGCCCACAATTAATGTCAAATCATTACAATTGGTTCATCGCTATTGATGCAGAAACGGGTAACTATTTGCTCGATGAAAAGTTTGATGGTTTGATGCAAAAAGTAAAAGTGCATTATCCGTCTAATGGTAAAGTCAGGTTAACTGCTTTTCGGCTGAATGAAGATGGTTATTGTGGGTTAATATGATTTCGGGTCGGTTTGAGGAACGGGGAAAAATGATTTTTGAAATATAATTATTGAAGGCTCAAATAATATGACATATTTGAAGCAAAAGATAGCCGAAATTTTAGAACTGCTACCGGAAGTTGAAAGTCAGGAATTTCTGGATTTTGTTGATTTATTGCTATGGCGAAATAGCAAAAGAAAGGAAACAATATTACCTGAGAACAACTCTAATCTGGAATTCTCAGATATAGATGATTCTTCCGTACATTATGTTGAAGGAGTGTTAGTAGTCAAAGCTACATCAGGGGAGGGGAAAACAGAAGTAAATTGGGAAAATATTGTCGAAGAAATGCGAGAAGAAAGAATTAGGAAATTTATCCCGTGACAAGAGTTTTGTTTGATAAATATGTGCTGGTAGCAGCGATGCTAGAAGAACATCCCTATTACTCTAAATGATTTGCTTGCTTACAGCGAGTTAGAACAGAAGAGATTAAAGGATTTATTTCAACTCACAGTATAGCTGAACTTTATTCTGTACTTACTCGCTTTCCTCGCACTCCTAGAATTAATCCTGAGTTAGCACAAAGATTGCTTGTGGAAAATTTGAATAAATTTGAGAAAGTTGCTTTAACTGTTGAAGATTATGAAGCGAGGGTGGCGAAAATGGTGAGTTTAAATTTACCAGGAGGAGGGGTTTTCGATGGTTTAATCGCTCAGGCAGCACTTAAAGCAGATGTAGATGTATTATTAAGTTTAAATCCTAATGATTTGACTCGATTGGGTGAGGATGTAGCTCGACTGGTACAGATGCCGATATAGAGCGATCGCACTTTTAATTACGTTAATTTTATAGGATAGATTAGTTTTACGTTCAAGGCCCGCCAGAGATTAAAATCCAAGGGCTTTTAGCGAAAGTCCATTAAAATGGACTGGGTGGTAAGAAGCCGATTTTCTCAGGTTTACCAGTCGGTTTTAACCGACTTTCGCTATGAGACGGGGAATTTATTCCCCGGCGGACTTTGACCACAAATGCAAAATCTAGGTTCAAGGTAGAAACTGTTGCCAGAAACAAAGGTGATGACCCTGATGTAAGATCTGAGTTTACCGAGTTGGCGGTGAACTTCAACGCGACACCCGCCAAATTTCGATAACTGCGTCAACACTGCCGCTAACCAAAGTCTGCCCATCTGGATTGATGGTGACAGAATAAACCAAACTGGGATGACCCGACAAAGTGCAGATTAAATTATTTGTCGCCAAATTCCAAATTTTGATCGTATATTTAGCAGCATTTCCCTTGACGACTCAAGAATAAACCACCAGCGATAACCCCGAGTGCCATCACCGTACTCGGTTCGGGAACCGACGACGGGGGTTGGGACGGAGTCACGGCGAAGGAAGCGTTATCGATATCGAAAGCATCCACGGATGATCCACCATTCCCAAAGACGATCGAACCGAAATCGATATTGCCGATAATGCCGAAAAATCCATCCCTAGCGCCGATCTCGCTCGCAACACCAAAGGTTTGATTGCCCGTACCGTCAAAATTCCCCGTGAGTGTTAAACCGGGGTCATTAACACTGAAAAAGTCGGCACCGAAGGCACGCACCGCGCCAGGGAAAGTCCAAGTTATGGTTGCAGAGGCAGTATCACCTCCGGTAGCATTCAGGTACTGACCACCTGTAACGGCATTATTGTCGAAGGCGATCGCGCTAATGTCAGGAGGGAAAGAATTCGTCGAGACTATCCCCGAATCGAGGGTAATCGTTTGAGCTTTCGGGATGTTGGTGCTAAAAGTATCGGTGGTAACAGTACCGCCAATCGCATTAACCGCCGCTTGCCACGCAGCGCGACTGGTGTAAAGCGTATAAGCTTGAGCCGAAGATAGGGTACCGAGAACTAAAGTGGCTGTTCCCATGGCTAGGGTGAGAGATTTCAGGGTAGAAAGCATGATGATCTTAGTTTCCTCGTCAAAATAAGGTATGAGCTGTAAATCGGACTCAAGCTTAACAGTCGAATAAGTAAATATATCTGTCAAGGTATATGTCAAAACTTCATCTAAACTTTAAAATCAGCTTACTTTCCTCTGACTAACAGAATTCCCACCTAATTGAGAAACCCAAAACCCAATTCCACCCCCCAAAACCAACAACACCCCCGCCGCCACGCCGAGAGGTAAATTGATTTTCCGCTTTCCCAACTTTTGCGCCAGTTCGTCTATCCGCTGCAAAAGTACCTGGGTATTCAGGGGTCTATCCCCTGGCTTTTGCGCCATCAAATTATCGATAAAATCTGCCAAACTCGGTGAAATATTCGCCGCCTGTCGCCAGGGAAACACATCGTTATGGGCATCGTAAAATTTTAAAGGTTGCTGTCCCGTCAGCAAATGCACAAACGTCCTTCCCAAAGCAAAAAAATCTGATTGCGGTACAGCTTGGAAATTCATTTGTTCCGGTGGCGTATACCCAGCAGAAACTACCGCCGTAATTTGGTATCCCGCACCCAGTTTGGCAAGATAAGTATAGGTAGCTTCCCTCGCGGTGCCAAAATCAATCAACACCAACTGCCCATTCGGTCTTAGCATGATATTGGGCGGCTTAATATCCCGATGGAAATACTGCTTCCCATGCACTAAATGCAATATTTCTGCTAGTTGTTTTAACCAGGCGATTGCTTGCTGTTCGGAAATGGGATGATTTCCCTGCTGTTTTAGCCACTCTTCTAAGTTTGGTCCCTCGATTTTTTCCATCACAATGCAGTGCAATATCAACCCGTTTCTGGTTTGATACTGGAAATAACCATCGACTTTGGGAATACCGGGATGTGGCAGCGCCAATACTTTTGCTTCTTGCTGAAATAGTTCGACTGCTTTGGCGTTGTTGTTGAGATGTTCTTTCAGGACTTTGAGTATTTTGGGGTTTCCCCGTTCTTCTGCGGTGTAAATTTTGCCAAAACCGCTGTTATCCCTGAGGAGTCGCATCACCCGATAGCGTCCTTGCAGGAGTAAGTCGGAATTGCAACTTTGACAGTGGTGCTGATTGTGGTTATTGGGATGGTCTGGTTTTGGGCAACTGGGGTTGATGCACAAACTCATAGCTGCTCTTGGCGGGTTGACTGTATCTAGTATAGGTGCGATTTACAATTCCTCCACCCCAAGACAGATTTTGTAGTACTGGGGATGGTGCGTTAGCGCCAGCGTAACGCACCCTACTGATTGCTACAAATTACTGGAAATTGTCTTAAATTTATCTGGCGAACCAAGGGAGTAATCTTCTAGTTTGAAGTCGGCGAAAGGTTTCTTTTCTAACCTATCTCGCAATGCTTCATCTACATTTACGCCTGGTGTTTTGTTTTTAACTCCAATAATTATCACGCTTCTTTGGTATGAGGTTAAATCTTGATTCGCCTGACAACCACTGCGTCTAAATTGCCCTAAGTTTAATAAGCGATAAACTTCGACGCTACGCACATTGCTAAATATTTTTTTCGCCACAAGTTGTATTTGCTGCGCTCGCTGAAAAGCCCGCCGTTCTTCATCGGGTAAATTGCCCTCGCAAGAAGCTGTTCCCACCGATACAATTTCAGTCGGTTTTTGCATAATTCTCTTTATTCCTTCTTGCTCAAGGTTAGTCCTTAACGAGTCAATAGGTATGGGTTGGTCGTTATATTCAACTAGATAATGACTGCCAAAAGACCATTTATATTCAACCGAAAGAACGGCAACGCTAAACTCGGCTTTTCTCCCTTGACTATCTGCACCTTCTATGTATGGAAAATAATCTACTTTACCTTTTCTTTCGGGTCTTTGAGTCACTATAGAAATGCGGTTTATACTACTCAAAGCTAACGCTGTCAAACCAATTAATCCCAACGCTATCAGCAGCGCGGCAATTAAACCAAGAATGGGTAATTTATCGTTTTCTTGCCGCCGGGGAGAGGGCAATAACGTTGTTGTTCTTGTCTTAATCCAGCGCAGTAATGCTGACAGTAATGCTAGACCTGCAACCCAGCGTACTAAGGTTGGTATTAAAGTCGTATTTGTCCTATTTTGGGGCGGTACTGCTGGCACAAATGTTGTATCTCTACCAATCCCGCCTACATTGACAGTTTCAGTTAGTTCGCGTTTAATTTCTTCGATTCGTTGCAAAAGATACTGAGTATTGGCGGGGCGCTGTTTTATATCTTTTGCCATTAATCGATCGATTAAATCTAACAGTAACGGCGAAACGTGGGTGGCATAACCGCGCCAATTTAATACATCGTTGCGGCTATCGTACATATCTAAAGGATGTCTTCCTGTTAGTAAAAAGACAAACGTGCGCCCTAAAGAATAGAAATCTGACTGGGGTATCGCTTGACCAAATGCTTGTTCTGGTGCGGTGTATCCCGATGATTCAATTGCCGTTATTCTTTGTCCGCCGCTGATTTTGGCGAGGTAGGTATAAGTCATTTCTCTGGCAGTGCCAAAGTCGATTAATACTAGATCCCCCCCTGCCCCCCCTTGCAAAGGGGGGGTGCGTTCCCCCCCTTGCGAAGGGGGATCCCCCCCTGCCCCCCCTTGGGAAGGGGGATCCCCCCCTGCCCCCGCAAGCGAAGGGGGATCCCCCCCTGCCCCCGCAAGCGAAGGGGGATCCCCCCCTGCCCCCGCAAGCGAAGGGGGATCCCCCCCTGCCCCCGCAAGCGAAGGGG
>NZ_JBHFNP010000249.1:0-24929 GCF_041929235.1 Microseira sp. BLCC-F43 | reverse complement strand
TAGCCGCATCTCCAATACTGATTGTCATTTCTGGGATGTTGTTCATTTTTGTCTTCTATTAGAGGCTACATCCCATTCTCTCTTCATTTCGGAAGAAATGACAAGAGGTGATAAGAAATTAAGTGACAGTTCCTAGCCCTTCTCTGTAGGCTACCAAACCCGCCCTGCACTCAAGTGCAGGGCTAATAGCTCAAGTCCACTCAAGTGGACTGAAATCCATCTACAGTAGGAATTTAGTCCTCTGAAGAGGACTTGAGCTGTGAGCCAGGGACTTGAGTCCCTGGCGGCGCTTGCGGGTAAGTGCAAGATGTGAGATTAAATAATGCCTACCACATCAGGTTTCTTTTTGCTGACAGACAGTTGGTTCGCTGGTTCTTTGGCAAACTGGCACCGCCGGAACTCAAAAGGCGGATCGGCAGTTCCTACCGCTACGGCAATGCCCAGGTAGAACCGTTCGTCGCAAAGTGCTAACTCGGCGCTGACAAATCGCTCCAAGACGGATTCAACTTGCGCTGGGGTGAGAGATTGTGCTGGGGTGCCCTGAAGCTGTTTGAGTAACTGCTTTAAGGTAATCGGGCTGTCGATCGCATGATATACGCTAGCTTCAGCAGCATTAAATGTCCATACCTTAGAGCGACCCCAGCGCGTGTCTTCAACGAACAATCCGCCATCTGGTGCATAATAATATGTCAGCTGGGGCAGTTTGAGGGCTTCTCGCCAGATGCGAATCCATTCCAGGACTGCCGCCACTACTCCGTCATAAACCTCCGGAGCGAGAGTGTCTTTCCACTGGGCGTCGAAGTAGTAGGCAACGCGGGATAGATTAATGCGATCGCTCGGAAACAGTCCTGCATACCAAGCACTGGGCTGGATATTTTCCATCCAACGCTCCTTGTCGTTAAAGTAGGGACTGAACCGATGGCACTCAATTTTGGGAGAACCCCCCGCAGGCGGCACCAAATGCACGAGTTTCGGAATCCACTCCTCCATTTGCACGTAGTCTTCCTGCCTCTCGCCGGGAAAGCGAATCAGGTTATTCCAGTTGACCAGGATGCCGTACTCCCGACAGCACTTCATGAAGAAGACGTTCTGCAAAGCAGTGGTTCCTTTATTCATCAACCGCAGCAGGTGGTTGGAGAGGCTTTCAATACCCGGTTGTACGCAAGTAATCCTGGCATCCGCCATTGCCTTAATTTGCTCCCGCGTTAGGGTAACTCGCACCTCGTAGAACAGTTGCAAATCCTCGCCAAAAGGCTTTTCTTTGAGAATCGGCAGCAAATCCTGGAAATAGGTGGTTTGGAGGATATTATCCGTAGCGCGGTAGGCACGGGCGATTGGGTAGCGTTTGGCAAAGCTATCGAAGGTACGCAGCACACTCTCGGCGGACTTAGCACGGTAGTTCATGCCATCGCCATTCAAACCGCAGAAAGTACAGTGGCGCTTCTGTCCCCACCAACAACCACGGGAACTTTCATAGGGCAGAAACAGCAGTTGCTGCCACTGGGGGTTATTGACCAAACCCACCGCCGCCGCATCGGTGAAGAAGTCGTCGAAATTCGGCGGGGGTAGCGCGTCGAGGACTTCGGCAGTTACAGGTTGATACGGTGCTGCTATCTTCACTTCGTCGCTGCCATGACGATAGAGGATGCCTTGCAAGCCTTCCGGGGGACGATTTTCTAGGAGTGCCTGGAACAAGGGGACGATAACATCATCGGTTTCGCCCACCGAGACGGCATCGATCCAAGGTATCTTGCGGATCAGCTCGTCACCCATTTCGTCGTGGAAGCAGGCACCGCCGTAAAGCAGCTTAACATCAGGGAACACTTGCTTGAGCAGTCGCCCTAGTGCCAAAGAGGCAATCGTTTGGAAAAAGGTGCAGCTAAAAGCAACTACTTTCACCTCTCCCGCAGCGCGGATGCGTTCCACGCATTCCCACAAGAAAGCGGGTACGACTTGCTGGCGGATGAGGCGCAACCAGGCTTTGGAGTCGGGGACTTTGGGAATCGACCCCAGTTCTTCACCGCACAAATCGATGAATTTGTCAACTGAGAGATCGAACGCTTGCTGCCATGCTTGTTCGGCAAACAGCCACTCGCTCACCTGAGTGTGTACCCCTTTGAACAAGGCGATGTTTTCGTAAGCGCCAAAGCCGATGCGTTGGGCAAAGTGCAAATTGAGGTGATGGACGCGGCAAGGCAAACCAGCCTCAGCGAGCTGCGCTTTAAAAAGTCCCAAGGCTAGGGGGGGATGGGTGATCGAGCCGAAGGGCATGTAGATTAAGTGAATCATAGCCACCTCAAATACCGGGGATGATGGGGATTACGTCGATAGCGCAAGCATCGGCAGCGCAGGCATCCGCCGGACAAGCGTCGATGGCACAAGCGTTGGCACCACAAGCGTTGAGACCACAACCACCGAGGCCTCCGGTATCTGCCCCACAAGCCTCTCCTCCCGACCCCTCTATACCACAGGCGGCTGCACCACAGACGTCTGCGCCACAGCCAGCTGCACCACAGGCGGCTGCACCACAGGCGTCTACGCCACAGGCGGCTCCACCACAGGCATCTGCACCGCAAGCCCCTATACCCCCTACTGCTGCACCACAGGCAGCAACTCCGCTGATACCAGCACCGAGAAAATCCTGACCGCACACCGCTATGCCGGAGGTGGCTGCACCACAGGCCGATACTAGGCTACCGTCAACACCGCATGCGGCTGCGCCACAAGCATCAGCAGCACAAACGTTCGCATACCCTGCTGCTGCGCCACAGGCGGCTGCCCCGCAGATATCGTTGGGGCAAGCCTCTAGACCGCACACGGAAGTCGCGTCAGATTCACTGGGAGTGTTTTGAGGCTTGCTATCGCTGTCTATCCTCCACTTCTCCCAATTGTCAAGCCAGTTCATAGCCCACACATCCCAGCCTTGAATCCCTTGCCTTGCTGAAAGGTACTTGTTCTCTGGAACCGTTTTCAGCGCGATCACATCCCCCTGGCAAACAAAAACGTTACTCCCGGTATTGCCAGCCCGCACGATGGTGAACTTCTGCCTGCTTCCAATCTCAGTTTCGTTGCAAATGACATCATCATTATTAGTGTTGACAGAGAGATACTTTCCTGTATGCTTGTTTTTCAGCGCGATAATATCGCCATAGCTCACGATACCGTTGTACTTGGTATCACCAGCGCGCCAGATCTCGAACATTGTCCAGTCCTCCGAGAAGTTATCCCACTGGTAGACTTTCTCGTCTGGGCCAACCGCCATCCGGCGACTATGATCGGACTTGAAGGAGATGGTGTCTCCAAAGTTGAGGACGTTATTGGGAATGACGACCCCAACAGCTTTAATGATGATACTACAGACTTGGTTATTCGCTAGAAAGTCACCTGGGTAGCTGTATTGACTAAAGTCGGGGACATCTTCATTAAACACCCAACTGCGGCCAGTGAAGTCGTGGTGTTCGTATAGAGTTACCAGCAGACCTGATGGCACTTTCATGGACGAGATTATATCTTTCCAATTGATATCGAAGTCCCCTGTGCCATAGGGTGGAGTGCCTGCTGAACCGCCTATTAGGGCGAGATCGTAGCGTCCAATGCCCAGAATCAGTTTCTTGCCGCTGTAATTTGTGTCTTGATAGAAAGTAGCTACCTCTTCAACCAGAATCGCAGAAGTCTTGTCGTTGAAGTCGTTGTTCGACCAAAGGTCATAATCACCGACAAGCATCCTCTTATCGCCCTTGAAGTCCGCATGCTCGTACATGATTACCCGCACACCTTCGGGGACTCTCACGGAGCTGATCTGATCGTTCCCAAACTCCAGATCCTCGATGTAGTAGGTGCCTAGACCCAGCTCTTGACTTGGCAGATTGAAGTTGTCATTTTTGTATACAGTCGCTTTTTTCTCAAACAAAGCTCCCTCAGGAGCGGGGGTCACTTCGCTCAGAAGCCATTTTTGGTTATCGCCATTTTGACTTTGATACTGCACGATCTCACTTCCCTCTGCCGTTGAGCTACCTGGAACATCGATCACTTTGCTGCTGTTGATGTTCTCAATCCGATAGACTCCCCGATCCAGTTCCACTAGCCGCCATTTTTGATTGTTAGTATTACCCCAATTCCAGGCACCTAGCACGGCTTCGTCCTCAGTACTGCTATGGGGAACTTCCAAGACCCTTTGGTTAGCCACGCATTCGATCTTGCAGGTGCCTTTGAGGTAGTTGTTGCCATTGACGTATTGGCTATTCTCTAATGGGACGATTTTCCACTGCTGCCTTTCGCTTTCCGTCCATTTCTCTTGAGTGATTATTCCATCCGACAGTTGGCTAAGGACTAACTTACTTTTGACAGACGCGATTACATAGATTCGATCAACATTTGGCTTAGCATTGCCTTGATAAAATAAAGGAGAATTCCCGGCATGGTTAACAAGCGGTTTCACTAGGTACTGCATAAAACTCCTCTGTTGAGTAAATGATGTAAGGAATCTCAAAAGTTTTGCCTTGGGGCAAACTACTTGGCTGCCAATGCGTACATGGCTTCCATCTTGTCCGGCAATGCTTGACCGGGTAGGTAAACATCAGCACATAGTTCTGATGGCTCGGTCTTAATCATTTCCCGGTCATAATCATCGGCGGTAATCGCGCCCATCTTCACCGCGCGCAACACCAGTCGTTCCTTGATGTTGTATTTCCAACTCGGACAGGGCAATATTGCTGCTTCGCCACGGGTGTCTTGGGCGTGGATGAATTTGTAAGCACAGGCACCCGAACAGTTGGGCAAAATCTTGCAGTTGCGGCAGGTGTCGTTAACAAAGGGCGTCCAGTCCATCCACTGCTGGGTTTTTTCGTTCTGGACGACTGCCTCGATGTTGAAGATGCTCCCTACCGCGTGTTGAGCAAAAGTCACCGTGTCCCAACACTTGTGGATATCCCCAGTCGGCGTAATCACGAAAGCATTGGGTCGCACCGCCCCACAAACGCCGTGGAACCGGGGCGGATAAGGCAGGGAAGTTAGCCCCTTCTCAAAGGCATACCAGTACAAATCCGCTTCTAAACTGCCATACTGCCGCTTGGTCATGCAGACACTGGCGACGTTGTGGCAACCTTCGGTCATCGCCTCCACGGGAGCAAAGTACATGCGGACAGTCCGGCGGTTGCCAAAACCCATTTCCGCGAGATGGTCGATTAAACTGTGGATTTGGTCGCGGTTGCGGTGGTCGATGTTCACCCGAATCGAGAAGGGTAGGGGTACGCAATCGACAATCTCGCGCAGGTTCTGGGTGATACTGTCAAATGTGGGCTTGCCCGAAAGCAGCACGCGGCGCTGGTCGTGGTCTGAGCGATTCCCGTCCAACGTCACCTGCACCGTTTTCAATCGCCGCACGTACAGCGATTTGGCGACTTCAACGTTGAGTCGATAGCCATTCGTCACCATCATGGCATCGTACTTGATGCCCCGTGCATCGCACAGCCCAATGAAGCGGTCAGAGAGGGTTTCGATAATCTTCAACTGTAGCAAAGGTTCGCCGCCGTACCAGGCAACGTGCAGGTGATTGATTTTGGGGATTGAGCGCTCCACTAGGGCGACAATCGCGTCCTGCACTTCCTGACTCATCACCTGGGTCGGTTTGTTCAGACCCTGAAAGCAGTAATCGCAGCCAAAGTTGCAGGACAGGGTCGGCGCAATCGTAAGAATCATCGCCCGTTCGTTGAAACGATGGGCGTTATATTGCTCCTCCAGCAGCGCCAGTTCATCAACATAGTTGGCGACCAAATAGCCACCGTAGATCAGACTGCGTACTACCGGGTCGGCAAGATTGGCAGCTAAACCATTCGCCAGACGCTGATAGGTTTCTTGTTCGTGATTTTCCCACAATGCAAATCCGCCAGTAAACCCGTTGTAGGCTAGTATGCGACCTTGACGGAGCGGGATAAAAATATTGTATCGGCTTGGTTTCACAGCAATTCTTCCTGTTTCAACAATTTCGGTAACGACTTATAAGCATCCACGGGTTTGGGTTGAATAACTCGAATAACCACAGGCAAACTTAAGACACTCAAATTCTTCGTGCCTCGATCAAAATCAAACAATTGGGTTTTCCAGATAGCCTCTGGGCTACCCGTTTAAAGTGGACAATTCCTAAGTAAGTGGCTGGAATTACACCTCCTTATTCTCATGAGCCACTTTGTTACAACTCAAACCTCAACCAGCACATCCTACTGCGATCGCTAAATTTTCGTCCTGAGCCATAAATTTATCATATTTTGAGCAAAACAATCCAAAAAAAATGATATTTTTGCATTGTTTATTTTTGCTGCTTTTTTGTAAAATAAATTAAAATAATTTAATTTGATTAATTGATTTTGAGGGTAATCGGGTGCGTTCGCGAGTGGGTGCGGTCGGCATATTGCATATTCATGAAGTTATAGAGCAATCCAGTATGAATTAGGTTTGAGGGTGAGAAGGTGCGATCTACTTTGCAGCAGCACTAGCGTCACGCCTCGCGATCGCTTGGTGTTTGATGATATGGCTGGAAAATCAACAGAGCAATCGCAAAAAAGTACAAAACTTACGCAAGGGCGTTGCCAGAAACAAAGGTGAAGACCGTCGTTCGCTAAGGCGAGTGCGTGCGCGGACTTCACCTTGCCCAACTATTTTTCGGATCGCCCTTTGTTTCTTTGCGTAAGTCTTGAAGTATTGCCTATGCCAAGGAGCAATATATCAACCAGCGGCACACACTTTCAGAAATTATTGTTCGCGTTATGGTCGATATCGATCTACAGCATCGTGCCTCTTAGGCCCAACCTGAGCTTATAGTTGGGGTATAATCACCAATAAATAATAACTCAAGTTGCTAGTTATCTCTCTGGGAGCGGCTAATGGCTCAATCAGTATAAAATCCAAGATTAGCAAGCTTGCAATTAGCAATTAGCAACGCCCAAGTTTATAACTAGCAACTTGCGAATAAAATGCTATTAAAAATTACATCGCTCGGGCAAAAATTATATCTGTAGCGTGGTTTATAGCGATAGCGTCAACACTATTACACCTTGTTTAGTGTAGCTGCGTAACTTTCGTGCTAATAGGCAAAATGCCATTAACAATTAACAATTAGCAATTAGCAATTAGCAATTAACCGATATTGATAGTACTAAAGCGCAGATGATATAACTGGTTATATGAAATTATTTCCCTTCTATGCTGTTTTATTGGGGCTGTATAGCGTTACCAACCCGGTAGTTACAGAAAACCCAACCCTTGTTTCTCAAACTCGCGTCGAAGAATTTATCGTTGGCGGAAACGAACCATTTTGGAGCGTGACTATCAACCGCAGCGGCATTATCTATTCCACTCCAGAATCTCCCAACCGCCGCTACCCTTACACCGCACCGCTCTCCGCAGCAGGACGTCCGCCTGACTTAGTGCGAGTCTATCGACTCAACGGTCAACCCAGCGGTTTACTGATAATCAAAAAAGCGGATTCCTGTAGCGATACCATGTCGGATATTGTCTATCCCTACAGCGCAACCCTGATCTTGGGAAATCGGGTGCTGGACGGTTGCGCTCAAAAAAGATAGTTCTGTAACCCAAGTTGCTAGTTACATCCCTAGACAAAGAAACCCGCTTTCTCTGAAAAATCGTCTACTCATCACCTTTGTTTCTGACTGGGGTAAATCGGTAATTGTCAATAGTGCATCCCATTTTAATCCAATTACCAATTAGCTATTAACCATTAGCACTTCCACAGTTTATAACTAGCAACTTGAGTTACTCTAATAAATAACTTCACCAGGGAGGTGAGCCATGTCTGACCTAGTTTTGGTTGCAGGTGCTACAGGCGGTGTTGGGCAATTAACGGTAGCTTTTCTGTTGGAAAAAGGATTTTTGGTGCGCGTCCTCACCCGCAGCTTTCAGAAAGCTCAACAAATGTTCGATAACCAGGTGGAAATTGCCGTTGGCGATATCCGTCAAGCGGAAACACTGCCAAGTGCTGTGCAGAATGTTACCCACATCATCTGCTGTACTGGAACCACTGCTTTTCCCTCCGCTCGATGGGAATTCGATTTGCCACAGAGCAACAAGCTGCAACGCTTGATCGAATGGGGCAAAATCTATTTCAATGCCGACTACCGCAATAGTAAAGCCAGAAATAGCCCTCATCGCGTTGATGCACAAGGAGTCCGCAATCTGGTAGATGCAGCGCCTAAAAACCTGAAGCGGTTTGTTTTTGTATCTTCCTGCGGCATCGAGCGCAAAGATAAACCTCCTTTCAGTCTGCTGAATGGGTTTGGGGTTCTGGATGCCAAACAGCAAGGCGAGCAGGCCATCATCGGTTCCGGATTGCCCTACACTATTATTCGACCGGGACGGCTGATCGATGGCCCTTTCACTTCCTACGACCTCAACACGCTGCTAAAAGCTACCACGGGAGGGAAGCTGGGTGTTGTTATCGGTACGGGAGATAAACTATCTGGTCAGACGAGTCGGATTGACGTAGCTGCTGCTTGTGTCGAATGTCTGAATCACCCAGCAACGGAGGGGAAAACCTTTGAGTTAATCAATGCTGGAAGTAGACCAGATGCGATCGCCTGGACACAACTATTTGCTCAGCTAGCGCCGCCAGCATGACAACTTGCCCGCGATATCCGGCACTTTGGTTCTATATATTGGTAGGGTCTATCTCAAGGGACGAGAAGAACCTACGAAAATCTATCAAGTTGATTTGACAGATGAATAAATAACGCAATTTGCTAATTGCTAATTGCTAATTGCTAATTGCTAATTGGAATTGGCTCGTAATATTGCCTTTTTCCTTCCACGATCCACTAGCAATTTATCATTAGCCATCAGCCATTAGCAACTTGACATGACTTAGCCACGCGGGTCGAAAAACCCCGTTTCTGTGTCAATAGATCGCCTCGAAACCCACGATTTTTCGGAGCGCCCTTAGTTTTTTTGCATAATTCCTGTTGAGTTAAAAATTAATCATAATCCTGGACTTTGCCATCAGGCATAACAGTACCCCGCATCAGCGCGCCAACTAGATTTGCACTACTTAATTCTGCCCTAAAAAAAATAGCATTCGTCAGATTTGCATCGGTTAAATCTGTTCTAGCCAGGTAGGAATCAACCAAGTCAGCATCAGTCAAATTCGCCTCGCGCAAAGAAGCCCGACTTAAATCAGTTCTGGGCAACCTAGCACCACGCAGATTCGCCCGATTCATTTCCGCCTTACTCAAGTTAGCATCCGATAATAATGCACCGCTTAAATTTACTTCGGTCATTTCAGCTTCAGCTAAGGTTGTACGTTCCAATTTGGCATTTGTCAGGTTAGCACCCCGTAGGTTAACTGTGGCTAAGTTAGCTTCAGTGAGATAGACATTAGTTAAATTGGCATAAGCTAGGTTAGCACCGCTTAAATCTACCTCCCGCAGACTAGCATCGGTCAAGTTCGCACCGCTCAAGTCTACCCTCGCCAAATCTGCACCCGCCAAGTTTACACCCCGCATATCGGCTTTATGCAGGTTAGCACCGCGCAATTTAGCACAGTAAATTCTTTTTTCCTCGCGCAAGTTAGCACCCCGCAAACAAGCACCCGTCAGGTTAGCACCGCTCAGATTAGCATTCCGCAGGTCTGCCTCGATTAAATTGGCATCTAGTAAGTTTGCCAAAGTTAGATTGGCACTCCGTATATCTGCACGTTCGAGGCACGCACCGTGCAAATCTGCGTCGCGCAGGTTAGCGCCCATTAAAGCGGCTTGATTTAAGTTTGCACCGCTCAACTTTGAACCAATTAAATTGGCTCTTACCAAATTGGCTCGATTGAGAAATGCCAAAATTAAGTTAGCATTTTGTAAGTTGGCTTCTCTTAAGTTTATCCCAATCAAGTCGGCTCCAAATAAATTGAACCGACCCAGGTTAGCAGCGCCAAAGTTGGTTTCGCCCGCTGCGTATCGCCTCAAAAGTTCATTCGCATCCATTTTGATTCTTCTATCTTATTGATGATTGATATTTGATTGTTAACTTGCTGTTAAATAAGGGTAAAAAGGCTTCATTGCTCGAATAATTACCCCGGCTATTTGCCTGAATTGAGCCGGATCCTCAAGGCATTTCGCCGTACTATTTAGTTGAAATTCTAGCTCGGTAATCGTTTCACAAGCCCGAAACAGCCTCAAAAGCAATTCATCAAGCTCTAGAGCTTTAATCGCTAACCAATCTTGTGGATTATCGAACTCAAACAACTTGCTTTCTACTGTAGAAAAAACAATTATCTTAGCCAAAAGCGGGTTAGTATACTTCATTATCTCCAGACGCAAATCAAAAGTATCGTACTGACGTTTTGGTTCGTTTAGCTGCAATTCTGGTGGCATTGCCGTCGGTTGTTTGGCAGCCAAAAATCTAGTTGAAACGGTATTATGCTGTCGGTTGGATTTGACCAGCGTTGACTCTTCCGTATTTGGGTATAGTTTCCCCAGTTCGCTGATGATTGCATTAGCCACTAACGAATATTCTGCTTGTTTGTTGAGTTGTTTGACCACGCTGTTGAGCGCGACGGTTAGGTGTTCTATCGTTGGGCTGAGATCGAGTAATTCTTTGAGTAAATCTTTTAACCTCAACCTCGCCAGCATCTCTGGGTCATTTTCCCAATATTTTTTACAAGCGCAATAAATTAGCTTTTTCATCCGCGTTAAATTTTCATGCTGTTCTAAGTTTTGAACAACTTGAGCGAGAATAGAATCAGCTGCCATTTTTGCCTCTTAAGGGGATTGAAGTAGAAAATATCAAAGGTTGTGAGTTGCTGTTAACCAAGCTCATCCGTAGACATTTGCACGGCGTCTGGTGAGTCTATCGCTCAAAGGTCGCACTTTTTTTCGCTCCAGAGAAAGTATGACCATATTCTAAGACGAGATCAAGACTCAAGCTAGGGGTGGAGTCCCCACACTCCCACTTTCCTCACCCGCCCCCGCAGTAATAACACAAATAAATAAATAATTAGCATCTATCTGGAGAGATATTTTGATCTACCTTTAGGTATACTTGGCAGAAAGGCGATCGCGCTAACCGTTTAGAGTCACGCCAGGAGAAGCCAAGGATGACCGCTATGGAATTAGAACAACAAGTCACGAAAGTAGCAATGGCGATGATGACCCGCAACAGGTACATCGCGGGAGATATGATTGCCAATTTGAAAAGCCAGATGGCACTGGAAGACGTAGCTGGTGTAGTGCTGATCTCTCTCGAACGGTTACTCTGGTTTGAGACAGAGCTAGTCTGGTGTATAGAAAATTTGATACCGATCGATGTGCGGCAAGAAATCAAAAGAATCATCTCATTCGCGACATACAAACATTGTATAGACAAAGGCTTAGTACCTGGTAAAGATT
The DNA here is from genome assembly GCF_041929235.1 of Microseira sp. BLCC-F43. Classification (NCBI taxonomy): domain Bacteria; kingdom Bacillati; phylum Cyanobacteriota; class Cyanophyceae; order Aerosakkonematales; family Aerosakkonemataceae; genus Microseira; species Microseira sp. BLCC-F43. The sequence continues at coordinate 13,545 of NZ_JBHFNP010000249.1, read as the reverse complement.
TTAGTATTGATGCTAATGGGAAACTGCTACGCAACAGCATCCTGTAGGAATATCGTGTCAACAACCCACCGCTAACGCTTCGGGTATAGCGGGGGCTGGCAATACAGTCCTAGTTGACCAGACTCAGGTGGGAACACCTACGTTATCGGTAAGCGTTTAAGTTCGTAGCCTCCAATGGGTAGCTAGTTCTGGGCTTCTACAACTAGAAGATTAAACAGCCATCTGGGAGGCAGTGTGTTTTAGAAAGTACCGACCGATAACATTGTCGCAGCTAACATTACCCCTTAAAAAAGGAGGATCCTTGTGAGCAAAGTGTTCGTTGTAGATACATTCAAACAATCTCGCGACTCTAAACCCACGATTTTTCGTATCACCTTTGTTTTTTTGCGTAAGTCCTGAACTGGTGAAATTCGACACGCAATTGATGCAGAACTCGAATATCTCTGGTGTTCAGTATCAACAAGGAACGCTTGCAGGTTATGAACTGCGCGAGTACCTGTTGGAAGTGCGACCCGTTCGCCATAAACCGGATATCGGGGGACTGGCGGCATAGGTCAATAGTGAGTGCCCCAATCTGACTACGAACCATGACAACTTAGTGCTTATGAGAGTGAAAGTCTCTCGTCACAAACGCAGTGATAAAAGCATCACCCCTACTCAAGAAACTAGCAACTTCTGGGGTAAAGCGGGGTGAAAAGGAGGTAATCAGCAACCTAAGCTGAAATCGCTTCGAGCAAGAATCTATGGATAGCAAAAGCGAAGATGTGACTCAACCATCGTTAGGTATAACCAGCGAAATTAGGTTGATTACGCTGGGAGACCCAAAAGGGCAAGGATAAAGAGGCTGGCGTGTTTCTAAGATGACCAGTATGCGTTCTCAATAAACCCGGTGGATAGCATCATCCTCAAGATTCAATCAATAAGCACTAGGAACGGGATAACGCATCATCACCTCTGAGAAAAGGTCGATTCTCTAAGTAGGTGCTAACCAGATGGTGATGGTGGGCAAGATTGAATCAGAAGCCAAAGCCCTGAGTAACGTCAGGGATAAGCCGACAGATTCACAGTTGTTTGGATTGTAAGTAGTAATGAATAAGTCTAATACAGAGGCAAAAACTACTGTGGAATGGAAGGAGCTTCCTGGGCGCAAGCTAGAGAGGACAACCTTTAAGTTGCAAAAACGCATTTATCAAGCCTCTGGGCGGGGAGATCATCGGACAGTAAAAAGGCTTCAAAAGACCTTGATGAAGTCAAAGTCGGCTAAATGCTTGGCAGTCAGGAAAGTGTCTCAAGAAAATCAGGGCAAGAAAACCGCAGGCGTGGATGGATGCAAACAGCTAAATCCAGCCCAAAGATTAGCCCTAGTTAAAATCCTGAAACTTTCAGGTAAAGCAAGTCCAACCCGTCGGGTCTGGATACCAAAACCTGGAAAAAAGGAAATGAGACCTCTAGGAATACCAACCATCGATGACCGAGGATTACAAGCCATAGTGAAAATGGCATTGGAACCCGAATGGGAAGCTCTCTTTGAGCCAAATTCATTTGGTTTCCGACCCGGACGCTCATGTCATGACGCAATCGAAGCAATCTACGGAGCTATTAAGCAAAAGCCAAAATATGTGCTAGACGCTGACATAGCCCAATGTTTTGACAAAATCAATCATGATGCACTGCTGAAAAAACTAAACACCACACCCAGCATCCGCCGACAAATCAAAAGTTGCCTTAAAGCCAATGTGATGGATGGTGAAACATTCTTCCCAACCCAAGAAGGCACTCCGCAGGGTAATGTGGTTAGCCCGCTCCTGGCGAATATCGCACTTCATGGACTAGAGGAACACCTAATGCAATACGCAGAAACCTTAGATGACAAAAACATCTACCGACGGCAACAAAGCTGGAAAAGTAAGCGAATGGCATTAAGTGTTATCCGCTACGCGGACGACTTTGTGGTTCTACACAAGGAATTAAGAGTCATCCAAGAGTGCCAGCAACTCGTATCGGATTGGCTCAAAGGCATGGGATTGGAACTAAAACCTGAGAAAACAAATGTGTCTCACACTCTATATAAAAAGGATGGAAAACACGGATTCTCATTTCTCGGATTCGCCATCCAACAATATGAAGTTGGGAAACATGCGTCAAAACAAGGGTTTAAAACCATCATCACCCCAGACAAAGAAAAACTGAAAAGCCACATCAAAGAGGTAGGAAAACTCATCCACAAACATCAGGGGTCGTCAAGGGATGCCTTAATCGCAACCCTCAACCCCATTATCCGGGGATGGGCTAATTACTACAAAACGGTTTGCAGCAAGGACATATTCCAGACAGCAGACCATCAAGTCTATCAGCAAATCAGAGGATGGGGAATCTACCGTCACGAAAAGATGGAAAGTGTATGGCACTCCAAACCCGGAATGTCATGGACTTTTGCCACTAAAGACGGGCAACATTGGCAAGCCTTACATAGCGACACCAAAATCACCCGACACATAAAAGTGAAGGGGAACAGAAGCCCGTATGACGGAGATTGGGTCTACTGGAGTACAAGAAGGGTAATCTATTCACAAACCCCTACTCAAGTCGCCAAACTGCTCAAGGAACAAGGGGGACAATGCTCCCACTGTGGTAATTACTTCTCCACAGAAAGCTTGTTAGAAGTTGATCGCATCGACCAAAACCGAAACAACAACAAGCCAAGTAACCTAAGAGCAGTTCATCGGCACTGTCACGATGAAATTCATGCTATGCGGGACTCTAAAGCATGGGATGTAAACAGCAATGATTATCAACCCATCCCCTAATCCTTTCGATGGAAAGAGGTACACATGACAAGTGCCAAACAATTGAGGCGCAGGATGCACCGAAACGGGCATGTCCGGTTTTGCCAGGGAGGATGGGGCAGTGATGCCTCACTCGACCCTACCAAGTGGAACCATCCATGTGCCTACTGCCAAGTTAAAGATGTGCCACTCCAAGTCGAGCATATTCATCCTCGGTCAAAAGGTGGTTCAAATCGAGTTAGCAATCTCGGGACTTACCCAACTTCTCTATATGTAGGGTGCGTTAACCCAGTGTAACGCACCATGTCCACTATATCTGGAGTTCCTGCGTCAGTCCTGAATCTCTGTCTAGGTTGTGAGCCATGTAACACCAAAAAGCGGATTCAAGACATCAGAGATTTTCTAGCTCAAAAACCAGATTTGCTTGCTCAGATACTGTCCCAAGTCAAAAGACCACTAGCTGATATCAGTAAAACTTGCTACCGTTGCGGACACTCTCAAGATATGCCCTTGCATCAAAGAACTTATAGATGTCCCTTTTGCAGTTTAGTGATAGACAGAGACTCAAACTCTGCGCGGAACATACTACTGCGGTACCTTGCGAGGCTAGAGCCACACAAACTGTTATCAGGCAAGCGGTGTACTTGGGTCAAACCAAGTAATCGACACGTTTACACACGTTTAGAAAGGCAGGAAGACAGATGAAACAGCGGGCGTTGCTGTTGGTGAATCCCCATGCGAGGAGGGGAAAAGAAGCTCAAATGCAATCAGTTGAACAATTGCAGGCATTAGAGTTTGAATTGCTCCAAGCATCTGCCGAAAACCCCCAGTATTTACCCCAAATCATCCGCCAGTATCGGCAACAGGTAGATCTGGTTATCATTAGCAGCGGTGACGGTACGGTGAATGCAGCCATCGAAGGCTTGTTAGACACCCAGTTACCTTTAGGAATTTTGCCATCCGGAACGGCTAACAATCTGGCACGCAGCTTGAAAATTCCGCGAAGTCTACCCGCAGCTTGTAAAATAATTGCGGCCGGAAAAATCCGACCCATTGACTTAGGCTCGGTCAATCGCAAATACTTCTTCAATGTAGCCGGATTGGGATTGAGCGCCCAAATCAATCGCCGAGTGCCAAAAGCCTGGAAGCGGCGCTTCGGAGTGCTAGCCTATGCAGCAGTGGCGCTGCAAGTACTTTGGCAAGCTCAACCTTTTGAAGCAGAAATTCGCTGGAATAACCAGTCAACTCAAGTCAAAACCTTTCAGATTACTGTGTGTAACGGTCGCTACTACGGTAGCGGGTTGGTAGTAGCTGAAGACGCCGCAATTGATCACCAAAGACTCGATCTCTACAGCGTTAAAACCCAGCAATGGTGGGAAATGCTCGCCCTACTACCTGCAATTGTGCAAGGGAAAAAAGTACCGGGCGTCCTAACGCTTCAAGGTAAAGAAATTAACATCTATACAAAGGAACCCAACTTAATCGATACCGATGGCGAATTAACCACGACTACCCAGGCTCAATTCCGGGTGATTCCGCGAGCTTTACCCGTTTTTGTCCCCTAAACCGATAATTTCAAAATTTAAGCAATATGCCAAAAAAACGGGCAAATACCGGCAATAATCGCTTATTTATACCATTAGATAGATTAAACATCCCTAAAAATCAGTAGAAAAAATGGCAATTTGCGGGGAATACTAGAAATAGAGCATGGCTATGGAGGCCACCTAATGACTACTTACGTTCCCTTTGAAACCGCCCTTCAAATGCTGGCAGTTGCCTATGTCGTTTCAGCTGTCGTGTTACTCGCAGCTTCCTACATCGGTTGGGCAGTCATTGAAACTTGGGAGGAAACGCGCAAATTTTGACCCAAAAATTTAATTATTTTGTTGGGATCGCCCAGTGAAACGCGATCGCCTAAATGCCTTACTATTTGTAAACGGTTGCATCTGGCATTCTGGCTCGTTTCAACTTTTCCATTTTTCAGGTTAGTTATATTCAATTTGGCGCGGTGAGAACCGCATTCGCAGAGTAGGGAATTGCTCAAGTTCGCTCCCCTCATTTGAGCAATAAATAGGTCTTATATACCCTCACCTCCCAACCCCCTCTCCCATCCAGGGAGAGGGGTAAAGATTACAGGACTTACGCAAACACCAAAGTTTCTATGAAAAATCGTCTACGAAGAAACCCGGTTTCTGGGTTCTTCGGCGTCAGTCCTGGATTACCCAATCGTAGGAAGGACTTTGTTTGGCAAGCGTTCGGTAGGAATACCCGTCAGCGCGCGCTGCGGTTCCCCTAGCATCACTAACGAGCAATTCAGTTGTTGTACCAATTGAGTTGTTAAATCGCTAATTGCCAAACCCCCCGCAGTCCGTCGCCGTTTTGAGCGCAAGATAATTAAATCGGTAGATTGGGATGCATTTAAAATCGCTCTGACGATATCTTCGTGGGGAACAATTTGAATATCGAAATTACTTTGGGGTGCCCATTTGGAGGCGAGTAAAGCGAGTTGGGATTCGGTCCAGGCGCGTTTGCTCGTGGTAGTGTTGCCAAGTGCGCTATCGCGCACCGCTTCGCTAACCCATACATGCAATAACGTCACCTGCGCCTGATTCGCCTGGGCTAAAATTTGAGCAAACCGCACCGGACGCACCGCCTCAGGGGTAAGGTTTTCAATTGGCACCAAAATGCGTTGTATCTGAGTCGGCGACAACAGCAAGCGCGTCAGGGCAACCGGACAGTGAGACGTCCACAAAACATTATCAATAACATTGCCAAACAAGCGAGCGCGAAAACCCGTTCTTTGACCCCATCCCATCACAATTAAACTGGCATTTTGTTCGCGACTAGCGCGACTAATTCCTTGGGCAATATTATCGTCAATTCGCAATAGCGGTTCTGCCTCTACACCCAATTCTCGACTCAGTTCTGTTGCCCTTGTAAGTAACGCCTCACCCCGCTGGAGTGCAACTTCCAAATGGGGTGCATCCATATGCGCGTGGGCGGTTGCCACTGATAGCGGTACAATTCGACCTTGTTCGTGTCGCGCTAACAATGCCGCCATTTCTATCAAATATCGCTGGGTTCGAGGATTATAAACTGGAACCACAACGGTAAACGAACTCGATTTTTGTTTCTCTCCCCCATCTGGAGAAGTTGAATCGGGTTCTAAATTTGTTTCTGGTACGCTCAAACCCGGTGCAACTCGACTCGTAATTAGTGGCCCAAGAGTTGCCGTTACTAACATTAAAACTATAACGCTGTTTAATAGCGCTTCAGTCAGCAATCCGGCGCGATATCCTACTAACGTTGCAGCCAAAGTAGCCGCTACTTGGGGTAACGACAGCGACCACATAGTTAGCATTTCCTGCCAGTTATAGCGGTAAATAAATTTAGCAAACAAAGCGGCTAAAAATTTACTGCCGATTAAACCCACCACAACTGCTAAGGTGAGCCAAATCGATGCAATACTTTTCACAAAAGCTGGAATATCGATCAGCAGTCCCATATCCACAAAGAAAATCGGAATAAATAGGACGCTACCCACAAAAACCACCTTTTCTTTGACCGGCCCCTCCCCCACCGCATCATTCACTGCCAATCCGGCTAAGAAAGCTCCGACAATTTTTTCTACCCCAATTAATTGCGCCCCCAAAGCTGCGAGGAAAACCGCCATCAGCACGAATAAAAATTGATTCCCCTCATTGTCTCCAGAGCGACGAAAAAATTGTCTTCCCGCCCAATCAAAGCCAAATAAAATAATAGCCGAGTATACAACCAACATCCCCAATAAAGTAAATAGCTTAAATAGGGTAAAGTTACCTGCATGAATGCCGATACAAACAGCTAGTACTAATAAAGCGCCAACATCGGTAAAAATAGTAGCGCCAATCGTGACTATAACGGCTTCGTTTCCCACAACCCCTAAGCGACTGACAATCGGATATGCTAACAGCGTGTGGGAGGCAAACAGCGAGCCAATTAAAATGGAAGCGTTCCAGCCAAAATTAAATATCCGCCCCACAATTGTCCCAAATATCAAGGGAATTATAAACGTTAAGAAACCAAACCCAGCCGAGCGATGTTTCGTTCGCCGGAATTGTGCCATATCCACTTCTAGTCCGGCGACAAACATCAGGTAAACTAACCCAATATCTGATAGCAGCCGCATCGTCGGTAATTTATTGTGAAGTAAATTTAACCCGTTAGGGCCAAGAATTACACCTGCTGCTAGCAAACCGACTAATCCCGGTAATCGCAGTTTCTCAAATAAAGGAGGTACGGTTAAAATCACCGCTAGCAAAATAGCGAAGGGGACAAGGGGTTCGTGGAGAACTTCTAATACGGATTCCATCGGTTAAAGCCAGAGGGTCGCTACTCTACGAAAAAAAGGGTATAACTTAAAAAATTAAACTCGCTTACCAATTTTTATGCTATTCCCCTGCGGATAGATTTAATTCACTCTATTTTTTTATCTTCGCTTGCTAAAATTTTCAATTTACTTCTAAATAATGATAGACTTTTTGCTAAAAATATGCTATAAATTATGGTTTTTCCACCCCAGCATTGCCATTAGCAATTAGCAATTAGCAATTAGCAATTACCAATTAGCAATTAGCAAAATATAGTTGCGATCGCTCTAAAAATGCACCTGACTCAAAACTATCCGCAAGCGGTCATAATCATCTTTGAGCAGCGTACTCAACGTGCGTCCTGCCTGGACTAACCAAGCGCGATCCGCCTTTCTCAGTTGATAAACTTCGCGAATCGCCGCCGCAGCAAGCGCCTCTACGGGTGCGCCCTTCACCTGCAATAAAGTTCGCAGAAAATCTAACTTTTCGCTAAATTTAACCACTTCTTCCGGTTGGCAACGGTACACCGCTTGATGCACTTGGGGAGGACGAGGCGGTAGATGTTGGTAAATAACAGGCGTTCCGTCGGCAGGTGGTTGATATCCTACAATTGAAGCGCGAAATTCGGTTTTGAGCATGGCAAAAATTTGGGGTTGTTCTTCGCGCAGATCCTGTAACGACAACCCCAAAGCGCGTGCGCGGTGAATCGTGTCAATCGGGCAGGTGGTAGCGTGATAAACGATCGCATAAATTTGATTGCCCGATTCTTCATCCCTTGCCCTCACCAAACTCCCAAAAGGCGGCATAGTGGGAAAGCTAAGCGTATCGGGTTCTAGGCATTGGGCTAAAAATTCAGTCGTCGCAGTTTCGATCACCTCCGCGATGTGGTCGGGGTGGCGATCGCTTACAGTAAATTGTGGCAGAGGAAGGCGCATAAACTTTGGTAATGGGTAATAGGTAATGGGTAATGGGTAATGACAAACAATTTACCAATTACCCATTACCTATTACCTACTTAGCTTTTTTCCGACCAGCAGTAGCATCAACCAATTCTAATTCAGAGAGTCGGAAAGTAATCAGCTTATCCCAGTTGCCCCCTTCAAAAAGTACGGCAGCTTTACCATCGCTGACTCGTTGAACTAACCCTTGGAAGCCGTAGTAAGTATCGTCGATATTTTTGACTTTCACCGCTGAACCGGGCAGAAACATGATTGATTCCTCTTGTCGTTGCTTCTATTAGCTTACAATCAGTGCTGGGCTAATTGCTAATCGCTAATTGCTAATTGCTAATTGCTAATCGCTAATCGCTAATCGCTAATCGCTAATTGTTTAACCACCCATTACCCATTAGCCATTAGCCATTACCCATTAGCCATTAGCCATTACCCATTAGCCATTACCCATTAGCCATTACCCATTAGCCATTACCCATTAGCCAAACACTAATATCTCTTTCGCGGTCGATGGTTTGCCACAGATTCTATCAGACCCAGAGCCAGAAAGTTTTTCAGCAGCGCCGAGCGACCGTAACTCAACCAAGGGAGGGGAATACCCGTCACGGGTGCTAAACCGATCGTCATGCCGATATTAATCGTTACTTGAAACACGATCAAGCTCAAAAAGCCAATCGCCAATAAAGAGCCAAAATCATCTTTAGCCCTCGTAGCAATCATTACCAAGCGGAGGCAGATAATCCAAAAGGCTATCAAGACAAAAACGCAGCCAGCAAAACCCAATTCTTCGCCAATGGCTGAGAAGATAAAGTCTGTATGTTGTTCTGGGATAAAGTGCAGCTGAGTTTGAGTCCCCTGGTTCAGACCTCGTCCCCACAACTGTCCGGCACCGATGGCGATGCGGGATTGAATAATGTGATAACCACTTCCCTGGGGGTCTATTTCAGGGTTAAAGAATGAAATTAAGCGGTTTTTTTGATAGGTTTTCAACAATCCCCAAACAATGTGTCCCAATTCCCCTGCAACTAAATTCATCACCAAAGTGCCGCCCACTCCATACAAACGCCAAGGGAGAGTGCGCCAAGCGATGAAAATTGTAATTGCTGCCCAAGCAATCCATCCGTGGAAATAGGCGCTAAACAGAATCACCGACACCAAGGGAGAAACTAACAGCAATAACCATCCGGGGTTGGCATTAGCCCAGTAAAGCATTGAGAGGGTAATCGCGCCAAATACTAGCGACGATCCCAAGTCTGGTTGGATAAATACTAAAAACCAGGGTACGGCAGCGATCGCTAAAACTCTCATAACATCCGGTATTGTCGCCGCCGAATGCTTGTGCAGAATTGCCGCCAAAGTAATAATCAACCCTAATTTGGCAAATTCTGAAGGTTGAATGTTGAATCCACCCAGGGTAATCCAACTTTGGGCACCGTTGACCGTTGTACCGATAATCAATACCACAATCAGGGAAACGTTCGTTATCCCATAAGTGACCCAATGCCAATCTAGTAGTTTCTCGTATCGCCAGCAAGCAATCAAAAGTGCTACCGCCAAACCAATTCCACCGATTAGCCAATGCTGCCACCATTCTGTTACGGCGCGGGTTAACTCGGTGCTGCGGATCATCATGCCGCCCAAAACAGTCAGCGCAGCGGGCAAGATCAATAGCCAGCCGTCGATTCCCTGCCAAGGCATCAACCAAGTCTTGAAGCGGGATTGGGTCTGCGATCTTAACATAGTGTCATTTGGTCATTGGTCATTGGTCATTGGTCATTAGCAAGTTATATCGTGTCTGGTCGATTACCCGTAGGTGAAGTACCCCACCCCTAACGGCGGATGGGGCTTCCTGTTTCAACGGTCAATGCCAGGTTAGGGACTTCCGAAGAAGTTCGTACCGAGTACGATGATGGTCTTACTTGTCCTCTAGAGGTTTGCCCACGCAAAGCCTAACTCTCGTAGTAGATTGCTCTACTACCCAGGCAGCAACCCTGCTTCCCAAGGAGGTTGAGTTTTGTTCCCACAACGTCTGATGGATTTCTGCAATAGCGACCAGCGGGAGACGTTCTTTCTCTGATCTCTGCTGTTTCTGCGGCAAGCATCTTACTGCTACGCCAGGAATTAGCCTGTATGTTCCAGACACTCAGACGGGTACTCGACCAATACAATATTTACCAGAGATTGGCGCTCTTGCGCCGTCGCTATCCATCCCCACCGCTAACGGCGGATGGGGAATTGGGCGAGATTAGTTAAAACCGACGCACCCGATGCAACGGACGGGTCGAGATTTTTATTCTGGGCGAGCGAGCAGATTTGATCTGACAAAGGACTATTGACATCCACCCCGTCCTAAAGGACGAGGATTCCTAAACCTCACGATTTAGGTTTCTGCTTCGTAGCACCTGCCTTCCGAGATTTACTCTCTTCGGGTCTTAGGGTCGCTCCACAGACTGACACGGTGTGTCCCACCGCCAAGATATTACAAGCCGCATTCACATCACGATCGTGGTGACTTCCACAAGCTTTACAATCCCACTCACGAACATTCAACGGCAAGCGATCGACAACGTGACCACAATTTCCACAGCGTTTACTACTAGGAAACCACTGGTCAATTTTGACGAGGGTTCGACCGTACCACTCGCATTTATATTCCAGTTGTCTGACCATTTCACCCCATCCAGCATCAGAGATAGAACGGGCGAGTTTATGGTTCTTGACCATGTTTTTAACAGCAAGCGACTCTACCGCGATCGTTTGATTTTCACGAATCAGGCGAGTAGTCAACTTGTGCAAATGGTCTTTTCTGGAATTAGAAATCTGCTGCCCAATCCGAGCAACTTTCACCCGTGCTTTGTCTCGGTTACGCGATCCCTTCTCCTTGCGACTCAGGGATTTTTGCGCTCGTTTCAGCCGTTTGTAATGGCGGTTAAAGTGCTTGGGGTTAGCGATCTTCTCGCCTGTACTGAGCGTAACCAGGCTACTGATCCCGGCATCCAATCCAACCGATTGAGCAACGGGTTCAAGCTTCAGGGTTCGCGGATCATCAAACCGAATGCTGATGTACCACTGACCAGACGGATTAAGCCGAACTGTAACGGTAGAAGGCTCAGCCCCTTCAGGCAATTGTCTAGACCATCGGATATCCAAAGGTTCAGAGCATTTAGCCAGAAACATTTTGCCGTCTTTCCACTTGAAAGCGGATTTGGTAAATTCTGCACTGCCGCCATTGCGCTTCTTTTTGAAGTTGGGATATTTCGCAAGGGTTCGCAAAGAAATTGGTGAAAGCGGTTTGCAGATGTCTCTAGCCCTGCTGCAAGGGAACACAGCTAACCTCATTGAGAAACTGAAGCTCATCCTCCTGTTTCCACGCTCGTCAGCATGGAAGAGGTTTGAGCATAGCCGATTCTCTCCTGTCTTTCGTACCATCCTGCCGTCCTTGCAGCAAGGGCACGATTGTAGACAAGCCGGACACATCCTAGAGTCCGTCTCAGTAGCGACTCCTGATCTTGTGTGGGGTAGAACCGATAGCTAAATGCCTTTTCCATGCCTCACATTCTAGCATTTCAAATGTAAAGCCCTGCTAAAGCACGGGGTAAGAGACCCAAATTTTCGATGACTGGTGACTCTCATCCAAGCTACTTGTCGGTGAACTTTAATTATGCTAATGCAGCAACGGAAACTTTACCAGCGATCCGAAAAGCAATTTCCTTCAACGCCTTAGCAGAAGCGCTTTCGGGTTGAGAGATCGTAATCGGTACGCCCACATCGCCGCCAACTCGCACGGGAATTTCCAACGGTACGCACCCTAGCAACGGGACACCCAGTTCTTTGGATGTTTTTTCGCCGCCGCCAGACCCAAAAATGTCGTATTGTCGGTCTGGCATGTCTGGGGGAATAAAATAACTCATGTTTTCTACAATTCCCAATACGGGCACGCCCATCTGCTGGAACATTTTTAAGCCTTTGCGCGCGTCCAGCAACGCCACATTTTGCGGAGTCGTCACGATCGCAGCACCTGCCATCGGCACGGCTTGAATTAAGGTTAATTGGGCATCTCCGGTTCCTGGGGGCAAGTCTACCACCAAATAATCCAATTCGCCCCACTGTACCTGGTAGAGAAATTGGCGGATAATGCCGTTGAGCATCGGCCCGCGCCAAATTACCGGCTGATCCTTGTCAATCAAAAAGCCCATCGACACCATTTTGACGCCGTGATTAAAAGCCGGTGCCAAAACTTCCCCAGCAGCGCCTTGCTGTACCATGACTTGGGCGTTTTCTAGCCCCAACATCGTGGGTACGTTTGGCCCATAAATATCCGCATCGAGCATCCCCACTTTAGCGCCTGAGTTCGCTAAAGCCACGGCAACGTTCACGGCGACGGTGGTTTTACCCACGCCTCCTTTACCGCTGGAAATCGCGATGATATTCTTCACGCCCGGAATTCCTTGGCGATTTGGTAAATCTTTTTGTTTCGGAGTTTCTGCCGTCACGTCAACGACCACATCCGTTATCCCAGGCAGTTGCCGGACGGCTTTCTGACAATCTTCAACGATAAATTCCCGTAACGGACAGGCAGGGGTAGTCAGCACGAGGGTAAAGCTGACGTTACCGCCGTCAATTTTGACATTACGGATCATATTTAATTCGACCAAACTCTTGCGGAGTTCGGGGTCTTGCACGGGTCGCAAGACATCTAAAACCGAGGTGACATCAACAGTAGCAGACATTGTGTTCTCCACCTGGACTGCATTGACGCAGGCAGGCTAATAATTTCGGGTTGATAAAATCTTAACGTTGGGCGGGTTCCCATTGATAGTTGCCGCCAGTCAAAGACAAAAATCTCAGAACTCTCAATATCTGACACCAAATTGCAATTAAGTGATGGGGGTTTGGGGGCTATAAGTTCCGCGGGAACCCGCTGCTTGAGCGTCGGGATACATGAACCCCCAAGGCGACTGAGTGGGGGTCGAACCCCCCTCAGTCGCCAATCAGCGTATAAACTCCCGAACAACATCGGTTTTGGTTCGTTTCGTTCGCTTGCAGTAGCGCTCTAGAATCTTCAAGTCTTCCGCTGTAACTCTTACTGTCTGTGAACTTTGCTGTCATTTGTACCAATTTTAGTCGTACGATGAATTCTATCAGCTAACCACTGACCAGATTGAGAGTGAAAGTCAGAAAAGTCGGGACCTCCAAACTCTGGGGACGGTACTGAACCAATACAACTCAAGTTATGGGGTGAAATAAGGCTGATACACCCTGACCAAAAGGTAAGCAGGTAGGTTGCTTCAGTGTAGATGGGGGCAACAGAGGGACAAAAACCCTGCCGGAATAGTAGATGGAACCCACATCAGTCCCAGGTCAAGTACGTGAAACACGGGTTTTCCCTACGGGTTCTCTAGGGAGGTCGATTCCTAGAGTAGGCTAACCGCAAGCAAGGCACAACTACCCAGA
>NZ_JBHFNP010000248.1:0-1807 GCF_041929235.1 Microseira sp. BLCC-F43 | reverse complement strand
TTCTCTCATTCTCAATCTTTCGGAACGTGCGAGCAGTTTTAACTCATCTTGAACGCAATTTTCCTCAATCGTTTTGAGGGTTTGTTGTCGGTCAAAGTCATCGGTGAAGGAACCTATGTGCAAGGTTAACAGTTCACCTTTAGGGAGTTCTTTAAGTCCAGCTTCAATTCCCGCAAAGATGGGGTAAACTTGTGAGTCTGGTAATCAGGGGTGAATGCCTTTGCAATCAAAGCAAAATTTAATCTGGAAGCTATCTTTTTTTTTCAGAATGATGGCACCAATATCTTGGCGACCAGCGAGGGAAAGGCGACCGATGGCAGCTAGATGAATCAGGTCTTCAAAGGGAGTAAGCCGCTTAGCAACGGCCTTGGTTTCAATCGTTTTAGTGCCGAGTTTGTCTGCGGTATTTTTCTTGTTCATTTCCGGTTTTTAACGAGGGATTGAAAATGCTGATAACCCCGGACGATTCGCGGAACTCGGACGAATTTTCCCATCCAAGTTTTGTTACTAGATAAAGTCCACCAGCTGGCCTGGCCCCAGCCGATAACTAAGCAAGTAACCAGCCAAGAAGCATTGAACAAAACTTTAACCAGGAAATAGGTTAATAAAGCGATCGCAGACCAAGGAAATACCTGGTCGGCTCTTAATGGGCCAATTTTGGGTTGTTCGCCCAAAACGCGGTTGACGGTTCTAAATTGTTGGCGGGGAGATGACATGATGCAATTAGGGTGTACCGCCACCCGTACCGACGATGAAGCCTGTGAGGATATCGCCCATGACAACGGTAATCAAGATAATTAAGGGTGTTCTAGCCAATTGTTGCCAATCTTCATCTTGTCTAGCGGCGTTAATAATCCGCACTAAGGAGATGGCAAGATACAGCAGAAATAACGCTCTTAAAACGTTGAAAACTAGCTCAACAATGGTGGCATCAATGTTAGGAAATGCACCTTGCATCCATTGTTGGGCGTTGTTGAGAAACTGGGCTTGTGCGGGTGCGGTTGTTAAGTCTAGTAGGAAGATGGTGCCAAGTAAGGTGAACGCTAACCCGTAGAGTTTGATTCCCAGTTTTCGCTGTAAGGTATCAAAGTTGGTTAGTACGAGGTTGGATTGTTTGGGGAATGCGATACTTTGCTTCGCAAAAGGCTTCGCCAACGCAATGGCAGTCAGTAACACTAGGCTAGAAAAAATTAGCCGATGAATTGAGATTTCGATCGAGAGGATAACCGTAGCCGCAGCAAGTAGCAACCCAATTGTATGGGTTCGGTTTGATTGCTGCCGTTTGACGGGTATCACCTCGATTTCTGTTGGATCGTCAAAGTACCTGATTTTGGTCATAGCTTTGAGCATAAATTCCTTTGCTTACCGTTAGTTTTAAGGTTTTTCTGCTGGCATTTCGAGTAACAAAAAGTGTAATTATGGAACTAGTTTTGTCAAGAATATTAACTTTTTAGATCCACCAATCCACCATTTAATATACTTTGGTTGATCGGGATTTATTAAAAAATATTTTTCGCTCAATTATTCAAATTAAAATTAGGGATACTATGGGATAATTATGAAGAAGTAGATCGCAGAAAACCTCAGATGACGCGATTCATTTACGATCAATTTGCCAAAGATTATTTATCGGAGCTGCTATCACCTATAGGAGCAGTTGTACCCAGTCGTGATGTAGCTTCAGAAGTCCGAGAAATAGATGTTTACTTTACTCCATCAAGCGCAGCATCAGATTATGTCGAAAACCTGGGATTGTTGGGAAAAATGGCAACCACTGCCGCCCTTTTTGAACCGTTTCGCAATCCTG
>NZ_JBHFNP010000247.1:0-9645 GCF_041929235.1 Microseira sp. BLCC-F43 | reverse complement strand
GGTCTGCCTGTGGTGGTGGCCTCCCCTCTCCCGGGCTCCCCCAACACCGCTGTCCTTCGGTGTACCTCACTCGCTTGCAAGCCGCTATAATCGATCCGGTGCAGATATATGTCCCGTCATTTGGAAAGATTGCTGCATATTGATACGTTGTTGCGAAGTCATGAACCCCATGCCTAAAGGCAGGGGCTTGTAGGAAACTATTGTGGCTACGCCGCTGATGAATTCTAGAAGTCCACATGACCAGCCTAAGTTCTGCGAGAACTCCCTTCAGAGCAAGAGTTAAAGTTCCTACCTTGAGATGCGCTGGAATTGACCAGTCAAGAGCCAGTCTCAAGCCCTAGAACCAAAAAATTAAACATCCGTACAAGGGTTAAGGAAGTGTTTTTTGGAAAGTACCGACTCTGAAGATTGGCGAGGCTCACATTACCCCGTAAGGGAGATTAAAACTCATGTTTGTATTCGTGTTAGACAGCAACAAGAAACCCTTAAACCCAACTCATCCTGCTAGGGCCAGGAAATTGCTCAGAACTGGCAAGGCTGCTGTGTTCAAAAAATATCCATTCACAATCATTTTGAAACAGGAGGTTATAGAACCGAACAATCAAGAACTAAGAATTAAGATTGACCCAGGTGCAAGGACAACGGGCATAGCCATTTTGCGGAACGAATCTGTTTTGTGGGCAGCAGAACTAACCCATAGAGGGGTTCAAATTCGAGATGCACTGACCTCAAGGAGACAGTTAAGACGTTCTCGCAGAAATCGCCAAACCCGTTATCGTCAGTCTAGATTCAACAATCGGAAACGTCATGATGGATGGTTGCCACCTTCTTTAATTAGTCGAGTTGATAACATCTTGACTTGGGTTAAACGACTATTGCGCTTATCACCAATTACGGCTATTTCGACTGAGTTAGTAAGATTTGACACCCAATTGATGCAAAATCCAGAAATCTCTGGAATTGAGTATCAACAGGGCGAACTTGCTGGATACGAGATCAGGGAATATATGCTGGAAAAATGGCATCGCAAGTGTGCTTACTGCGGTGTTACCGATACTCAATTAGAAATTGAGCATATTATCGCTAAGTCCAAAGGTGGCTCTAATCGGGTATCTAACTTGACGTTGAGCTGTACAAAGTGCAACCAAAAGAAAGGTAATAAATCTATTGAGCAATTCTTGAAAAACAAGCCGGAATTACTCAAATCAATTCTGACTCAAGCTAAGCGATCGTTGGCTGATACGGCAGCAGTTAATGCTACTCGTTGGAAACTGTTCAATTCCCTTAAAGGGTTAGGTTTACCTGTAGAGACTGGAACTGGAGGTAGAACTAAGTATAACCGTTGTCGTCAAAATCTCCCTAAGCAACATTGGTTAGATGCTGCAAATGTAGGTGCATCAACTCCAGAGAATTTAAAAATTCTGATATCAGAACCTTTGATTATTAAAGCGACAGGACATGGTAACCGTCAAATGTGTGGAACAAATCGCTATGGATTCCCTATTCGCCACAAACAGAATGTCAAGAAGCATTTTGGTTTTCAAACTGGCGATATAGTTAAAGCTGTTGTCACAAAAGGCAAAAAGATGGGGACTTATGTTGGTCGTGTTTTGTGTCGAGCTACAGGCAGTTTTGATATCGCAACGGCTACAAGTCGAGTGGCAGGAGTTTCTCACAAATACTGTTCATTCATTCACAGGAGCGATGGGTATGCTTATCAATAATGATTCGCTTATGCTCAATTGTTTATCTAAGGGGAAAACTTTCCTCCCCATGCGTGAACGACTCTTTCTTCCAGTTTTCCCCTTACCAACCCCGTTTTTTCGGTGAAAATCGACCGACTACCGGGAAACTGGCGCAAGTGTTGGAAGTGAGCGATCGCAGCCAGTCCCATAATTTCTCGATTGCATTATGGGTTAGATAATAGGCTACTGCCAGCACTAGCATCTACTTTTTGGACAATTTCGCTAATTTTGAGCAAAATATTACATTTTATGAGTATTGAGTACTGTTTATGCCTTTTATCTAACCATAAGTCTGCTTTTTATAAGCTTACACAAACGCTCATCAGTTCATCATCATATTTCTCGTAAACCTAATTCACCCGAAGAAGTTAATGCAGAGCCTGCTCGAATTTGCTAACATAACAAATAATCTGTCTGGATAATTTTTTAGTGTTATTCCAAATAATCGTGGGGTAGGTAGCGTTCATACAATACCCCACTACTTAGATTTAAACCGATAGTTTTCGTCAAATACAAAGAGTGTTCGGCTACCTTAAAAACTGGAGAAATAGCGTATGAAAAATTCAAATTGCTTACTCAAAATTTCAGAAGGTTGCAAGAACCCTGAACACAGTGGAGATGTGATTTTTGTTCATGGACTAATGGGTCACGCACGAGGCACTTGGCATCCAAAGGAGAAGCATGATGATGATAATTTTTGGCCTGCTTGGCTGGGAAAAGATCGGTCAGACTTTGGTATTTGGTCTTTTGGGTATGAAGCTAAAGCCTTTGAATGGCAAGGTAAAGCCATGCCGCTTTTTGATCAAGCGAGTAATTTACTGGATTGGTTGGAAATCCATGATATGGGTCAGCGGCCTTTAATATTTATTACTCACAGTATGGGTGGTCTTTTGGTTAAAGAGATGCTTCGTACCGCTCAGAATTACAAATACCAAGAGATTATTGAGCAGACCAAAGGAATTGTGTTTCTAGCGACTCCCCACACTGGTTCCCATTTAGCCAAATTAATCGATAATATTGGTACTCTAACACGAACAAATGTCAACGTTGAGGAACTAAAAGCACATGCGCCTCAGTTGCGTGCGCTCAACGAATGGTTTCGAGAAAATGTTGATGATATGGGAATTGCCATAAAGGTCTATTATGAGACCCAACCTGTATATGGAACTTTGGTTGTAGATCCCGATAGTGCCAATCCTGGGATTAAAGGGTTAAAGCCTGTTGCAATTCCAGATAACCATATTTCTATAGTTAAGCCCAGCTCAACAGAAAGCCAGGTATATATCAGTGTTAAAAAATTTATAGAAGACTGCTTTAAACCTACTGTGCAACCGCTTCAACTTAAGCATAAACTTGTTGTTGATGAGGGAAAACAACTTGAGGAAATGAGCATTGATCAACGAAGTGGCGGTATATATTTTGGAACTGGCAAAGTTCAAATCAATGGGGATATCGTAGGACGCGATCAGCAAAAATTCAGCAGTTAATACTTGGAGCAGTTTGTAAATAAATACGCAAACTGCTCAAACAATATATTTAATGCAGGGTGTACTTATGACTTATTTTTTATGGTTGAGAATATAAAAGGAAGTTGAGTGATGAATGGGAACCATGAAGAAAATCGACCATCAAACGAGCAACCTGCTGAAAATCCAGAGTCTGCTGCTAAAAGTAAAGAAGCTAAGGAGTCAAATTCCCCCAAAACATTAGAAGAGTTTATCAAAAACTTTGCAGGCAGCAATAGTTCTAAAAGTATTTCTGAATTCTTGCAAGGGTTAGGAGCTGCAAATGTATTCATTGATGCCCGCAGTGGAGGTGCTTATTTTACAGACAGAGTAGATATTACGGGCGATGTAGTAGGAGTCAATCAGACCAAATGGACTAGGGTTTCAGCCAAACGCAGTTCTGTCAAAGAAGTAGCTGGACAAGTATTAAGTGCAGATATTGAAAAAGTTCGCAGTGTTTATGTTGAAACTGCCAGCTACACTCAGGCAAAAAGCATTTTAAGTGAGAAGCATGTTCTAATTTTATGTGGCGATTCAAACTATGGCAAACAAACTACTGCGATTCACCTGCTTGCGATCTTGACTGCTGAAGAGATTTTTGAAATAAACCCAACAGTAGAAGACCTCAGTTCATTTCAGTGTGAATCAGCGCAGATGTATGTGATTGACACCCTTGCGCCTGATAGTGCAGAAAAACTCAATAGTTATGTGCTGAATAGTCTGAGTCAGAAACTGAGGGAGCAACAAAGCTATCTTGTGATAACGGTAGATAGTCGTGCGCGTATTTCCCAAGAAACTTTGGGCAGGTATATCCTCAATTGGAGGAACTTACCAACCTGTGAAGAACTGCTAACAAAACATCTTGCATGGTATCTAAAAGACCAAGCAATGCTTAATAGCAGTCACGCTTTAACTCAGATAGATTCAGTACGCGAATGGCTGACAAATAAATTACTGCCTGGTGATGTAGATCGGTTAGCAGAACTTCTTGCCAAAGTGGTGAAGAGCGAACTAACTCTTGAAGACGCGCTGGCACGTTTCAGCCTGCGTACAAACGAAGAAGTTGAATCATGGTTTGACAAGCACTCAGATCTGAATCAGCATACGTTTATGATTACTGTGGCAGTTTTGAATGGGATTAACTATCAAGAGGTTATCAATGCTAGTGAGAATTTACAATCGCTCATCAAACCTCCTTCAGATGAGGAAAAAGCATCTGTTCCTACAAGCAAACGCAGCCAAAAACTCAAAGAATTTCGTACTCATTTAGTTCAGGGATATCAAAATACTGAATTTGGACTGAGTTCAGTTGAGCTGATTGAGCTGGATAATCCTGCTTTTCAGCCAGCTATCTTATCTTATGTTTGGCATGAGTACGATCAATATCGCAAACCGCTGCTTAAATGGTTGGAAGATCTAGGGTCGCACAGTAACTTTGAGGTTCAGATCAGAGCAGCAGCGGCAGTTGGTGAACTGAGCAAGTATGCCTTTGGAGATGTTCTCGATCAAGTTGTTAGACTTTGGGCAAAAAGTCAAAATCAAGATCGGCAGTTGCAAAGATTAGCAGCACTAGCCTTAAGTATTCCTGTATTTGAAAGCAATCTTGCTCCACAAGTGCTAAAGTTACTACATTACTGGAGTACGTTAAAAAATAACTTAAACTTGCCTTGGACAGCAGCAACTGCTTATTCCGGATATGTTGGGTTGCGATTTCCTGATATTGCGCTTAGGGATCTGTTTGCGATCGCTCAGTCGGGAGACGGACAATTACTATCAGCAGTAGCTGACAGCGTAGCTAGTATTTTTAATGCTGGCTTCTATTTTACCGTTCTGAATGCGATCAAAGCATGGACAGGGCAGGCAAATACTGAGGTGACAGCCCAGTTTGGTTTGCTAATCTTTTGGGTACTCATACATGAGGCAAAAGTTGCGACAGACTCGAACAAAGATAACTGGCCTACATTACTTTGGCTTGTCTGGGAAGAAAAGAAACTTGTCAAGGAAAATCCCAAGACAGTTCAAGTATACGAAGACTTAGTAATTTGCCTATTGCAGCGAGCCTTAAATCTAAAAGTAACACGCAAACTTGTTTTACAGGAAATCCGCAAATGGCTTCAACTCGTAGATGACGATCCCGAACATAAACTTTACGAAACAGTAGGGTCAATCATCTTTACATTAGCTGCTCAAGGAACCTGGCAGGAACGAGAACGTATCACTTACTACCTTGAACAATGGAAATCGGTTGAAAAGCCCAACGCTGCAAATAAAATTTTATCAAAAATCAAAAAGCATTTGAATATTTAGTACAGGAGGTAACACGATGGCAGATACATACAATCCAATCCTCAGCAGAGAAGAGATTGGTCGTTGGCGGCTATTTCAGCAACGTCCAGTTCCTGATCCAGGAACCGCACTTGTTTTCTCTGGTGAGGGACAACCTTTACTCACGATCAAACAAGGTCAAAGGGGACCCACTAGCGGGGAAATTGTTTGGGGTAAATATAACCTGCTTTATAAGGTAGATATGACTGAACACCCATTAAGTTTCCAGAGCAACATACCTTGTGCAACAGATGCTTTTGATTTCCACACCGAGGTCAAGTTCATTTGTTCGGTGCGCGAACCGGAAATGATTGTACGACGCAATGTAACTGACGTTCGTCAATTCCTAGAACCCTTGATCGTCGAGGTCATGCGAAGCATCAGCCGTAACTATAAGGTTGAAGAAAGCGAAGTTGCGGAACGTCAGATTAGCAATAGGGTCAAGCAAGAAATCTATGATGCAGGATTCCAACTCAATCGCTTCGTACTTACACTGTCTTTAGAACAAGAAGTACGCGAACGAATTCGAGAGAAAAAACGCATTCAAGATACAACTGAAATAGAAAAAACCAAGATCAAAAGCCAGATAGAACTGGAAGAACAAGCACAAAAGTTAGCGATGCAGCGCCAACAATTCGAGCTTGAACTCATGAAAGTCAAGATAGACTTCTATAGTCCAATGCTCCAAGCTGGCAATTGGCAAATGCTCGCCATGCAACTCGCGCAAAATCCTCAAGATATTGCAGTCGTAGTAGAAGAAATAAATCGCCAGAAGCAAATTGACAGAGAGCATCAGATGAAAATGCTGAAAATGCTGCTAGATGAAGATGCTTTGGAAGGTTCTCAGATTAGTGAAGTTGGAAAACGTGTGCTGCAAGGTTTAATTGCCATGACTGAACAGTATACACCTGCACTGGGAAGCAGTTCGGCTAACAAATCAGAAAGTAAAAAAACTGACTCAAAAATAGATGAAGCTGACAATCAAATCCCAAAGGTTACCAAACCAGATTTTAACTACGATGAGGATGAGTAGTTTTTCTACACACTAGAGAGGCAAATATTCATCATGAGCGAGTTCCTACAAACGATTCTTCGACCAATCTGGGAACTGCTTGTGCCGATACCAATGCCGTGGCGGGCTTTAATTGTTTTGTTGGTTTTAATGCCCGCCCTATCTTGGCTTTTTTGGCGAGCATTTCCCTGGTTACTTGCTAAACTTTCACAACTGTTTTCAATCTGTACAGAAGTTGTGGCAAAAGTTATGCTCTGGTTTGAAAACTTGCTCACACAATCTCTGCGAAAACGAGGCAGTCAACCGCCGAATGTCATTTACATTTTTGACGACTTGATTGGCGGAATAGTGCTTCTTGTTAATGCAGCAAACGAAAAGCTGGATAAAATTTTTAGGTATGCGTTAACCCAACGATGGCTACCTCGTAAAGGATGGTTTGTAACAGCAGCGATCTTATTACCATTCCTCTGGTATGTACGTCCTATCCTTGGAGAAACTACTGTTACTCAATTTATTAATAGTGGGTTGATGTGGTGGGACTCGCTTGAAGGTTGGGTGCTGACTGGCAAATGGACACCCTATACTCTAAGCAGACAGTCACCTGAGCAATTCATTCGAGATTATTTTTCAAATATTAATAATGGTCAGTATTCAGCAGCCTGGAATTTTTTAACTCCTGAATACCAAAGAAATGCACCACGCAGTTACAATGAATATTTAGAGTGGTGGGAAAAAAAAGTCGAGCGAGTGGAGATTATTCAACTAAGCCAATTCTCACAAGAGCTTAAATATGCGACGGTAGATGTTCGTTTGCAATACTTTATGAAAAGAACTCAAAAGTTATCTAAACCAGAATCTGTACGCTACTTTCTGATTTGGGATATTCAAACTGGCACGTGGTTGATTAATGGTTCTAAATACCTTTAGCTGTGGGCTATCCTCCATTTTAATTACATTTGATGCCAATAGGCGTTGAGTGCGGATAAAATTAAATCGCTAAAATTGTATAACGAAGCTTGCACCCTACTGGGCTATTAACTTATGAATGAATCCAGGCTCGATCTATCAAAACCTATTGGCGAGTGTTCTACTCAGGAATTACTAGAAGCCAAGATGCGGCGGTTTTTGCTGGACGCCGATTGCATTCTGAACTGGAAAAACAGGAAGATGAAGAATGGGAAGATTTATATCTCGAAAGTGAAGAATTAGGTTTGCGCGGGCGAGTCGATGCACTTCGCACGCGCGATCGCCAAATTATCCCCTACGAACATAAACGCGGTCGCTGTCACCGCGACGAAAACAATCAACCCCAAGCTTGGGAGAGCGATATGCCTCCGGCACGCTGCGCGAACGCATCCAAATTCTCGCCTATTGTTGTCTCCTCGAATCTGCCCTCAACATCACGGTTAAAGAAGGTCGCATTCGCTACCACGCCGATAACGTACTGATAAAAGTTCCCTTCGATGATGCAGGACGAGAAGCGGTGAAAGCTGCTATTAAACAAGCACGTGAGCTTCGCAACTCTCTCCATCGTCCCCCCGTCACCGATAACGAACGACTCTGCGCTCGGTGTTCTTTAGCACCTGTTTGTTTGCCGGAAGAAGCGCGACTCGCACATAACCGCGAATGGCAACCAATTCGTTTATTTCCTGAAGATGACGAACGGGAAATTATTCATATTTTAGAACCGGGAACTAGCGTCGGGAGAACGGGAGAACAAATCAAAATTACTCGCCGGAATCAACCTGTAGAAACTATTCCCGCCCAACGAATCGGACAAATTGTCATGCATAGTTTTTCCCAAATGTCAACCCAAGCATTGCATTTTTGTGCGGCGCAAAATATCGGCGTGCATTTGATTTCTGGGGGAGGTCGCTATGTGGGGAGTTTTGATACGCGGACGGGAAGTATTCAGCGGCGAATTCGTCAGTATGCGGCTTTAAGTAACCCGGAAACTTGTTTGGAATTTGCCAAAAAACTGGTGACTTGTCGCGGTCAAGGACAGCGGAAGTTTTTGATGCGGGGACGGCGCGGGAAAGGAGAAGGGGCGGAGAAATTGGAATGGGCGATCGCGCAAATCCAACGTGTGCTAAAACAAATCCCCAAAGCCAAATCTTTGGCATCGTTGCTAGGATTTGAAGGCAATATAGCGGGGTTATATTTTGGCGCTTTACCCGCTCTGATTTCCGAAACCGTTCCTAAAGAGATGGGGTTTAGCGATCGCAATCGTCGTCCGCCGAAAGACCGATTTAACTGCTTAATTAGTGCGGGTTATAGTTTGCTGATTAAAGACATCATGAATGGCATTCTCACAGTTGGATTAGAACCGGCTTTGGGATTTTACCACCAACCGCGCACGCAAGCACCGCCTTTAGCACTCGATTTAATGGAAATATTCAGAGTGCCGCTGGTGGATATGGCTGTGATGGCTTCGGTGAATCGCAATCAGTGGGATGTGAAGGCAGATTTTGACCTGGGAAAAGACCAAGTTTGGTTAAGCGAATCCGGGTGGCGCAAGTTAATCGATATTTACGAGAAACGCAAGCAAGAAACTTGGAAACATCCGGTGACTAATTATTCTTTGACTTATCGTCGTTTGTTTGAGTTGGAAGTGCGGCTGTTGGAAAAGGAATGGTGTGGAGAAGGGGGTTTATTTGGTCACTTAGTCGTGCGGTGAAAAATTAGTTCCGCCCAGGAATAAATTTCCAACTTGTAGAGACGTTACATGTAACGTCTCTACAAATCAAACAATCTCAGTCCGTTTCAACGGACTTTCGCTAAAAGCCCTTGGAATTGATGATGCTGTTGGCAAAGTCGGAAAACCTAACCCCCCAACCCCCTTCCCTGCAAGGGAAGGGGGAGCCGGAAAGCCCCTCCCCGCAAACAAACCCCCTCAATACAGCTATTCCTCTTCTGGACTGCAAGGGAAGGGGGAGCCGGAAAGCCCCTCCCCGCAAACAAACCCCCTCAATACAGCTATTCCTCTTCTGGACTGCAAGGGAAGGGGGAGCCGGAAAGCCCCTCCCCGCAAACAAACCCCCTCAATACAGCTATTCCT